>JAIRZX010000641.1 GCA_031267005.1 Deltaproteobacteria bacterium | reverse complement strand
GGATATGACGGGCGCAGGACTCACCCTGATTAGACTGGCATAAGCCTCCCGCGGATATGACGGGCGCAGGACTCACTCGGAAAGGCAGAATTCCCGCACTTAAATAGCGCTCGCTAACGCTAGGCCAACGCCGTAACGTCCGGCGCTGAAGGACCGTGCCTCTCAAGGCGGGGCAGCCGAGGGGCGAGCCCGCGAAACTAGCGGTTCCTGCCCCGCTTGAACGGCCCCCCCCGTAGTTTTCGGCGGGGTACCCGTCCCCGCAGGTGAAGACAGGCGACAGAGACATCCAAGAGAGTTCCGCAGAAGTCTTTCCGAAGCTAACGTTGCCTCGAAGAGTGCTCTTGCGGAGCTGGCGTTCCCGTCCGGCTAGCCGAAACCGGCGCGGTCCTTCACTCGCCGGGCGGAAACCAAAGCGGCCCGGCCTCCCTGAGAGTCCCCCCGCCGCCGGGGTGGATTCGCGCCTGGCTCTTGGCCCCGCGCGACTTTCGACCAGACTCGCCACAATGCTTGCCGAGGAAATCTCGGGCAGAGCATTAGCCTCCCAGACCGGCTCAAGCTCATGCGCCCATAAAAAAGGCCGACGGGGGGCTTAACGCAGCTACCCGGTTGCTCTATCCGTCGTAATGGGGTGTATTAAAGCAGGTTAAGGCCTTGTTGGGAAAGTCATCTTCGGGTCTTTCTCAATCGAAGCCGGAGCCTGCATCAGAGTTCATTAGCATGCCTTGACCGTGTTCTCCACAGGCGTCCTAACTGTTTCTTTTTCTCCTTCGCGGCTGCGTCGCTCGGCAATCTCACAGACTGAGACCTGCAATATGACTGAAATCCCAAAAGCAGAAGACCCTTTCGGCGTAAACGTGGAGAGCTTTGAAGTGATCATGGACAGCCGTAGCGTATACGTAGACAAGACCGGTCTCATTCACGACCTGATATACGGCAAAGGATTGAAAGTCCCAATCTTTCTTTCGCGTCCCAGGAGATTCGGCAAGACCCTTCTGCTTGACACGATCCAAACAATCTTCGAGGGAAAACGGGAGCTGTTTTCAGGACTCGAGATAGAGCGACGCCTCGGAAGCAAGTGGGACTTATTCCCTGTGATCCGCATCCCCTTTAACACCATAGAATCGGACCCTGCCCAGTTCAGCGAATCCCTGCTTCTTGAAATCAAGAATAACGCATTATTTAATGGTATCTCCCTTGAGGCTCGCAATCCCTCCAACGCCATTGCGGAACTGATCTTGAAGCTTTCCATGAGACATCAGTCCGTTCGTCAGCAGAACGGAGCCGATCGAAATATACTTAATAAGCGTAACGTTGTGCTTCTCATTGACGAATACGATTTTCCGCTCATAGAGAACATCGGAAGTCAAAAAGAATTAGAGACGATCAGACTCATGCTTCATAAATTTTATTCCAGCATCAAAGGTCGTTCAAATTTTTTACGTTTTGTTTTAATTGCCGGAATAACGAAATTTAGACAAATATCGTTGTTCTCAAGCATGAACACTGTTTGCGACATATCGTTAGATAAAAATTTTTCAACAATTTGCGGTTTCACGAAACAAGATATTCAGTCATCATTTTCCCAATATTTAGACCCTGCGCTCTTGGCTTTAAGACAAAATGGAAAACTCACCCCTAATTCCACCGTTGATGACCTTATCGACAACATAATTAAATGGTACAACGGATATTCATGGGACGGGGAATCCGAGGTGCTCAATCCTTTATCGGTACTTAGCTTTTTTAAAGAAAATCATTCAAAAATTATTGGTATAAAACCTGGTCATCCTTGCTGACTAGCCGGATATCCCAGAACGATATCGATTATTTAAACGTCTTCGGCCAAGACCTGTCCTTCAATGATTCTTTCCCTGAAATGGATTTGAACGACTTAAACGCTACCGTGCTCCTCATGCAGGCCGGATACCTGACAGTCAGAAGCGTCACCGGTTCAGGCAACGCCGAAAAATACCACCTTGAAATACCTAACAACGAAATTAGGGATTCGATACGCCGGGAACTATTGGCTGGTTTCCTTGCTCCCCCCAAAACATCCGATTATGAACAATTCCTAAATGAAAAATATATTCAATTCCTCGACGCTTTAGGATCCCGCGACGCGGACAAATGCGAACTGTACCTTTCTGCTATCCTGGCCGGTATAATTCAGCGCAATTCTGGGTCCCAATACGACCGGCAAGACAACGTGAAACTGAACGAATTCTTTTTTAGATCCATATTGCAACTTCTCCTGGAATTCGGCAACAAATTATCCATGCCTGAAGCCTCCTCCGATATAGGCAGGGCCGATCTTGCCGTACAGGGACCTCATAACGAATGGGTTGTCATAGAAATCAAGTTCGAGGCTGCAGTCATCTCGAATAAGACTGCGGAAATACCTGTCCCTGACAACGAAATCGTTATAGGAAAGAGAACCAAATTTCTAACCCGCAAACTCCAATCAATGATAAGAAATGCTTTTAAGCAGTTAATACAAAAAAATTATGCGAAAAAATATCTAGTTGAATCCACTAACGTGTACGGAGCCGCGGTTGCTGTATACGGAACGTCTGACGTGATGGTTAGATTCAAAAAAGTTGTCTGGTCAGAGAAACAATCCCAAACAATTGCCGTCGTATGACATTTTTACGCCGATAAACTGAGCATTCAGACAAACGCGCGAGGCCATTACGTTCACCTTTCGACAGTAAATCCCCTGAAGCCTGGCTTCTCTCAGACCTGCGCGGGGCATCCACTTCCCGATACTTCCGTGCAGGCAGTCTGTCGCCGCTTGTCTACCCAGGCCTCCGGCTTCGCACCTTTAACCAGAAACGAACGGCCTCGCCCCCCCCTCCAGTAAAAGCCGCAACCTCGGCGGCTTCAATTCCCCGAAACCTGCTGAGCCATGGAGTCGCCTGCGCACCCTGTCGGCCCGGCACCGCTGAATGGCGCTCAAGAAGACGGCAACGTCGGTGGTTGCCGGAAATTCCGTTGCGCAAGCCGCTCAAGCATCCGCCCGAACGTCACGCCCTCCTGCCGCGCCCGCCCGCCTCGGACACGACTCGGCCGTCTGCCGCGCGACCGGAAAAAGGCGGCTCTTCGCTGAAACACGTGCGCTGAGGCCAGCGGGGCGGGCGGAGGGGGGAAAGCGAGGTTTTGGTGCCATCTTGCGGAAGGCGATCATTCCCCGTTACGAAAGGAAGCCGGAGGCCGCCGAGGCCGAAGCAGTTGCCAAAGCCGCCGCTTCGGAAAAACCAGTCACCCCCGCATCCTTGACCGGTCCCAGGCAAGACGGATGGATGGATCCCGCCATGGATACCGCCTGTTAACTGATGCTCATCGGCCCGTGTCTTGCCGTTCTTGCCACGATCTTCCAGATCCAGGGTAAAGTCCCGCTCCATGAGCCCGTTGACCACGGCGTACCGGAAGATCTGACTCAATATGGTCTTGACGCTGTAAAGAGTCTCCAGTTTCCCTTCGGCCTCGATGGGACGGAGCACTTCGTTCAGCACTATGGGAGGCGTGATTTCCTCAAGCCGACATCCGCCGATGGCGGGAAGGATCTTGTGGTCCAGCTTCGCAAGAGTCTGCCGCCTGGTAATTTCGGCAAGCCCGGGAAGGAACCTGTCGGCCCACTCCTTGGCTTCAATACGGAAGAGCGTCTTCGGTTCGTCCTTTTCCTGGACAGGATTGATTCCTCCTGCGATGTCTTTCTTGAAAGCTGCAGCTTGCTCGCGGGCTTCCCGGAGACTGATTCTCGGCCAGGCGCCCAGAGACTTCAGAAGCCTTCGGTCCTGAAAGGTGTACTGAAGCCTCCAGAGCCTGCTACCTGTCGGCTTCACTTCTAAATATAGGACGAGGCCGCCAACGTCGTATAATTTATACGCTTTGTCATGAGGGCCTGCATTCTCTATCTGCTTGTGGGTGAGCAAAGGCATCCTCGCGCGGTATCCTGGACGTTGCCAGGGAAGATACCGCTTAAGATACCGCGCGGCAGTCAGGTTGCCAACGTCTAATCTCGGAAGACGCCGAAAAGAAAAACCCGGCTGATCCCTAGGATCCAGCCGGGTTTTCGTGCTTTTAGGAGCATATGGAAAGAAGCCGAAAACAGGTGTTGGAGCGGGCAACGGGGTTCGAACCCGCGACCCCAAGCTTGGGAAGCTCGTACTCTACCAACTGAGCTATGCCCGCACGGGACCGCATTCCGGCTTATGCCGCACGTCTCAGCTTATACAGGGAACGGGCCCAGGTGTCAAGGGGCGCTGGCCCTTGCCGGCCCCCTTGAGCCCGCGAAGGGGAAAGGCCGCCTCGGCCCGGAGGGCCGTTAAGCCGCGGGCGGCCGGAAAGCCCCCTCCGTCGCTTCAGTTGACCACCTTGCCGCCGTTGGCCTTGAACTCCGCCTCGGTCGGGCGGTCGGGCCAGTGCCCCGCGTAGGCGTTGGCCTTGTCGGAGACAGCCTTGGCGGCAGCGGAGGCCGCCTCGCTGGTCGGGTAAAAGCCCATGCGGACGCGGTAGAAGCGGTTGCCGTCCTCACGGACGAACTCGCTCAGGTAGAAGCTGCCCTGCCCGCCGTGGGGTTTGAGGCGGTCCAGGATCTGTTGGGCGGCCGCCCTGTCGTCGGCCACGGACGCGAAGGTGACCGTCCAGGCGGATGCCCTGGGCTCCGCCGGGGGAGCGGCGGGGGCGGCGTCGGGAGGCGTGGCTGCCGCCGGGGGAGCGGGCGCCGCTGGGGCCGCCGACGGCCTGGAAGCCTCGGTGGGAGGCGTGGCGACCGCCTGGGGAGCAGGCGCCGCCG
>JAIRZX010000636.1 GCA_031267005.1 Deltaproteobacteria bacterium | reverse complement strand
GTAAGGGAGTTCGCGAGGCTTGTAGCGGCCCAGGCACTTCGGGACGATGCGGCAAGTATCATGACGGACGAAGCAAAAAGCCGGGACGATTCGGACGCTCCCGTTGCGGTCGTTGCGCCCGTTGCTCCGGACGCGCCCGTTGCTCCGGACGCCGCAGCTTTTCGGGTAGCCACAAAAACTATTGATATCCCGAACTCCATGGAAATGATAAGCATGCTGGACGCCGCCGTCGCAGAGTCCAGGGACGCGGCGGAAAGGTTGCGGGACGCGGCGGAACTTTTCTCTGCCGTTAGCGGCGCGCTGAAGGCCGACCCGGACGCCGCGTGGGGACCGGACGAGGCGCTGGCCTTCAGGAATATTTCAGTCAGGCTGAACATAGCCCTGGAGAACCTTAAGTCCGACTCCAAGATTTCCCTCGGCGGTGCGCTTCCCTCGCCCCTGGCTGACATCGAAACGTACCGCCCCCTCCTTGACGCCGGGTGGTTGGAGGGAGACGCCTTCGGAAGAGTACGGTCGGCTACGGCCCCCCTCTCGCTGGGCCGGGCCGTCGCCGAGGCCCTGGCCGACGAGGCCGCGGGGGCGGCGGAACTCGTTCGGGAGCACGGGAAGTTAAAGGGCAGGCTTTCCGGGAGCTACGATTTCAAAGAGGCGCGGAACCGGGACCTCCTTAAGGCGGCGGAGGAATGGCAGGACGCGGACATGGGCGCGTTGGCTTTTTTTTCCAGGAACAAGCGCCGCCGCAAGATAGTCCTTTCGCTGGGGCCTGCCGTAGTCAGCCCGGGCGAGCGTTTCGCGGAGGACATGGTCCTGTTGGACGGGATGTTCCGGCTGGAGAAAAGGACGGAAGCGTTCAAGACGCTCTGTTCCGTTGTCCCCGGTATTATTAAGACGATCTTCGACGGGGGCTGGGAGCCTCTTGGGTGTTTGGAGATCCTGGCCGAAGCTACCCCGGCCATGGCCTCTCTGGAGGAGGCAGTCGCCGCGTTCGCGGCGGCATCCGCCGAGGCCGGGGTCGTGGCTGGCGCGGGGGTAATTTTCAGGGAGGAAGAGGCGCGGCGCCTGGACGGCGAGGAACGGGAGAGGAGGCTGGACCGGGCGTCGCTGGAGGACTTGTCCGAGAGCGGCGGCTGGTGCGGGGATCTGGTGCGGGCGCTCTCGGCGAGCCCTGAGGGTCCCCTGCGCGGGCATGCCCAGCCTTTCCGCGCGTTCCTGGAGGAGTTTCCGGGCCTCGCGGAGCGCTTCAGGGACGGCGCCCGCGAGTTCTACGGCGCCCTCGGCATGGAGGGGGTCGCCTCGTCCCCCGACCCGGTGGCCGCCGAGTCCGACGCGCGGCTCTCCGTCAAGGAAAAGTCGCTGATCCGCGAGTGCCGGGCATACGGACGCGCTGTCGGCGAGGCGCGTGGTTGGGGGCTGGCGGGCTTCGTGTCCGCGCTTGAGTCGGGAGCCGTCGATCGTAGCCAGTGCCAGGGGGAGCTCAGGCGATCCGCTGCGAGGCTTTTCCTCGAGCGGGCGCGCGCGAAGCGTCCCAGGCTGCTCCGCTTCAGCGCAGAGGGCCGCGAGGGCGACCGGCGGCGCTTCGGGGCCTTCCGCGGCGAGAAGTCCGGGGCGGCAGCGGCGGAGATACGTTCGCGCCGCCGTTTCCCGGGATTTCTTGACGGCGTGCCGGTTGGGGAGATAGATCTTCTTGAGGCCGAAGCCGCGAAGAGGTCCAGGAGGCTCCCTGTCCGCCAGCTTTTGGAGCGGATCCCCGCGCTCCTCCCCAGGCTCTGCCCCTGCCTGCTCATGAGCCCCCTGTCGGTGGCCCAGTACCTGCCGGTGGGGGAACCGGACTTCGATCTCGTCATCTTCGACGAGGCCTCCCAGATCCCGGTCTGGGACGCGGCGGGCGCGGCCGCCAGGGGACGCGCCGTCGTGGCGGCCGGAGACCGGCGCCAGCTCCCGCCCACGAGGTTCTTCCAGGGATCCGGCGGGGGCGACGAAGACGACGAGGACGGCTTGGACGACGAGCCCCTCGAAAGCGTCCTGGACGAGCTGTTCGCCTCGAGGCTGCCCAGGGTGAAGCTCTTGTGGCACTACCGGTCGAGGAACGAGAGCCTCATAAGCTTCTCCAACATGAAATACTACGAAGGCGAGCTCGTGACCTTCCCGAGCCCGGACGCCAGGGACAGGGCCGTGGAGTTCCGCCACGTGCCGGACGGGATATACGACCGCGCCGGGAGCCGCACCAACAGGATCGAGGCCGAGGCGGTCGTGGAGGGAGCGCTGGAGATCCTCGGAGCGAACGCCGGGCGCGCGGATCCGCTTTCCGTCGGGATAGTCACCTTCAACCGCCAGCAGCGGCAACTCATAGAGGATCTGTTGGAGAAGGCCAGGAACTCGCGTCGGGAACTCGAGCCCTTCTTCGACTCATCGTCACGGGAGCCCTTGATCGTGAAGAACTTAGAGAACATCCAGGGCGACGAGAGGGACGTGATACTCTTCTCCGTAGGCTACGGGATGGACGCCCAGGGCAAGATGAGCCTGAACTTCGGGCCCTTGAACAACGACGGCGGCGAGAGGAGGTTAAACGTCGCGGTCACCCGCGCCAGGCGGGAGGTCAAGCTCTACGCGTCGTTTCTCCCCGACGAGATGCAGGACGACAACGTGAAGGCCCGCGGGGTGGGGGATCTGAGGGACTACATACGTTACGCCCTTAAGGGTTCCGGGGCGCGGGCGGAGTCCGCCGCCCCCGACCCGGCCGGGGGGTTCGCGGCCTCGGTGGCCGCGGCGCTGGAACTTCGCGGCTGGAAGACCAGGCTGGGCGTGGGGGCTTCGGACATGGGCATCGATCTCGCCGTGCTCGACCCTGACTGCCAGGAGCGCTTCCTCGCGGGGGTCGAGGGCGACGGGGCCGTCTACCGCGACGCCGCCGCGGCAGTAGACCGGGACGTAGTCCGGGCGGGGGTCCTGAAGGGCCTTGGCTGGGAGATGCTCCGCGTCTGGGCGCCCGCCTGGGAGGAAAATCCGCTGGGCGAGGCCGAGCGGCTCGACGCGGCGCTCAAGTCGGTACTCGCCCAAAGGCGCGGGACGGCAGCAGGCGGCCGCGGCGAGGCCGCGGCGAAGGCGGCGGAGGAGGCCGTCCGCGAGCTATCCCCCGTCCCGGCGGGGGCCCTCGTGGGCAGGGCGAGGGAGTTGCCCGGCGCCTGGCGCTGGAGCTTTAAGGCCGCCGAGCTGCTTGACGCCGCCAGGAAGTCCTTCGCGGCCACGAGGGAGCCGCCCGGCCCCCCCGGGCGCTCCGAAGGGACCGAATTCTTCTGGGCGGGGACGCCGGGAGAGTGCGGGCGCTTCCGGAAGAGGGCGGAGGGCGAGGCGGTCGACGTCTACGAGGTGGCTTTCCAGGAACTTGCGGTCCTGGCCTCGGAGACTTGTCCCGGATCCGGAGAGGATCCGGTGGAGGCCATGGGGCGGGCGCTGGGGCTCGGGAGGCTGGGCTCGGCGACCAGGTCGAGGCTCAGGAGCGCCTGGGACGCGGCAGGGCGTACCGTCCAAAACGGCGCGGGAGGGCCGTCTTGACGCCGCCACAGGCCGGGAAAGGGCAAAGGCGGATGGTTGGCGAAGAGGGAGGCGTATCGGGCAGAGCGCCCGTCCCGGATGCGTTTTCGACATTGCGGCAGGCCGGGTTCGCGCCGTCCGGGAATGCCCCGGGAGCGGCTGGGTATTCAGCGGCCGCCGTCGTTTGTCCTGAATCCGTTGCGTCCGCCCGAGGGCCGGACAGGGCTGGCGAGAGCCGCCGGAGGCTTCGCAAGGCGCGGGGGCTCAAAGGGAAGATGAAGATGAAGATGACGCTGCCGGAACCGGGGCCTCGCGGCTCTTCGCTGGATTGCTGCGTCATGGTAGAAGGCGGGCGGGCGTCGCTCCGGGGCGGCCCGAAGCCTATCTAATAGAACCGGAAGGAACGGTCAAGGCCATATTATGGATACATTGTTGAGAGCGGCGGTTTCCGAAAATTTCGTTTATCTCTACAGCGCAATCATTATTGTATTCTTTTCGATTTCCCTCGCCACCAGCCTCCGTAAGACATTCGCTCTGGCTTCCGGCATCTCCGACGGCGTCTCGGTACTTAGGCTTCGTTCAATAATTAATGATACAAGTAATTTAAACATTGTTCGATTACTTGTTATACAAAGTGTAGTTCCACTCTCCATGGAATTTTTCAGGAACTAGATTTAATTCCGTCATTGTTTGCTTAGTCACTTTAGTTCCAATTGTATATTTTCTACGGTCTAACCTACA
>JAIRZX010000627.1 GCA_031267005.1 Deltaproteobacteria bacterium | reverse complement strand
ATTCTGAAGATTTTCACTATTGACGAATCCGGCATCCCCTTCATCACGTACCCGACGTCCAGTTCCAGTTTCTCCTTAGCCACGGCCACCAAGGTCTCCCTCAAGAGATCCTCCGTCTCGACTGCATTCACGGGCCCTGCGTAGAAGTCCCCCACGCGAAGGATCCTCTTAGTGCCCAGGAGCTGAATCACGTCAAACCATTTGGAGGCGTCGGTGCACCCTTTGTCTGAGTCGAAAAGCGCTGCAACCTTAAGGCCGCTGTCCAGAAGCATCATTATGCAGTGTTTGATGTTGGTGGTCGAATGCGCAGGGAACCATGTGACATAATTGCTCATGTCCTTTTTCCCGGACGTTGCCAACAAAAACGATATCGCTGCCAGATACCAGCAGTCACTTATGGCTGCCACGACGAGGTTCCTGGACTTCATGACATGGAGATCCGGGAGGTCGCGGACGTCGGCCCGGTCGGGCACGGGGCTCCCGTGACCCAGGGTAAAGACATGCACGCCGGGCCGGTCTGGCCCGGAGCTCCCGCCGGCCGGTCCTGAGCCAGGGCTCCCGGTACCCTGGGGAGGAACATTCGCGTCGGGTCGGTATGGCTCGGGGCTCCCCCCTCCCGGGCCGGGCCCGGGGCTCCCGGTACCCTGGGCAAGGACATCCAATTCGGGCCGGTCTGCCCCGTGGCTCCCGCCGTCCGGTCCGGGCACGGGGCTTACCCCTCCAGGGCCGGGACCGGGGCTCCCCCCTTCCGGACCGGGACCGGGGCTCCCGTTACCCTGGGTAAGGACACCCAATTCGGGCCGGTCTGGCCCGTGGCTCCCGCCGTCCGGTCCGGGCACGGGGCTCCCAACTCCTGGGCCGACCCCGGAGCTCCCGTTACCCTGGGCAAGGACATGCCCGTCGAGCCGGTCTGGCCCAGGGCTCCCGCTGCCCGGGGCGGGATCGCGGCCAGCCGCCAAGGCCGACACGGTACCCCGCCCGCTCCCTTTCAAGACGAAGGGCTTAGTAGCCGCGGCCACGCGGGCGACGGACGTGCCCCCCGAGGAACCGGCCCTCATGACGGTTCGCACGGAGTCCTGTTCCCCTTCCCCCGCCATTTGGAGGGAGTGCGTGGCCAGGATCGTCTGGCATCTCTCGGAAAGCGCCCCTATCCCCTCCCTGAACCCCTTCCGCCTGCTGTCCTGAAGCCCCAGCCCCGGATCGTCCAGGAGCAGGACGGCGCCCCCCCGTGCGGCCTCGGCCAGGCCCACCACGTAAAGGGCCACCATCTCCTGGAAGGCCGCCGGGCGCTGCGAAAGGTCTATCTCCACCCCGTCGGGGTCCGACGAAAGCACCTTCAGGCAAAGCCCTTCCGCCGCCAGGCCCAGGCTGTTCGCACCGTACCAGGCCGTGTCCGGCCTGAGGCAACTGGCCAGGTCCCTCGTGAGCCTCACCCCCGCGTGGTTCAAAAACGCCCTGAACTCGCCGGGGGAGTAGCCGCGCCAGCCCGGGGCGGCCTCCCGCCCCCCCGACACGCCGGCTGCTCCGTCCTCCGGCCAGTCACCCGCCCCCCCTCCGGGACCCGGGGCCGCGCCTCCGGGATCGAGGCCGACGTATCTTAAAAGGCAGAGATCCGGATAGCTCGCCGCCCTGCCCTCTCCCAGCCCGCCCCCTTCCGGGCCGGAGGTTGCCGGATCCAGGGACACCTGCGGGCTCAGGCGCAGGCCGCCGGGCCTTACCAAGACGAAGCGGGGGAGCAGGGACCGGCACTTTTCAGCGGCGTGCTCCAGCGCCAGCGGAACGGCGAGCCTCCGCTTCAGTTTCTCGAACCGCTCGGCGTGGGCGCCGGAAAGTCCCGCGCGGAGCGCCAAGGCGTCCATGAGGCCCAGGATGCCTTCAGCCCTCCGGGCGTCCGCCTGAGAGGCCGGGCCCTCGGAGCGGAGCGCCTCCCCGAGCGCCCCGGAAAGGGCCCGGCCCTCCTCGGCGGCCTCGCCCCCCGCGCAGGAGGCCAGCGCCTCGACTTCTTCGGAGAGCGAGCCCCACTCCGGGGCCGGGGGAACCCCGCGGAGCTCCTGCCACCTGCTCCCGTCCATGCGCACCCCGCATGCGAAGAAAACGTCCCGGAAACCCTCCGGGAGAAGCTCCTTTTCCTCGGCGGACGGGACGAAAAGCCCCTCGCTCACGGTGAAGGCGCCCCTGTCCACGCCCCCGCGCATGATGTCGTCCACGTACAGCCTGCGGGGGTAGTCGCGGAGGGGGTCGTAGGAAAATGCCCCGTCGGAAGGGTTCAGGAGATGGACGGCCTCGAGGAGCGAACTCTTCCCCGAGTCGCTCGATCCGGCCAGGACGGTGAGAGACTCCTCAAGCTCGATCCACCCGGAGTCGATTACGCTCCTGAATCCCCTTATCCGCGACCTCGCGAGTCTCATAGCGAACTCCCGCCTCCCGCCGACTCCCGGGCTCCCAGGACGGCTACCCTCCCGGCTGAGGGTTCGCTCGTGTACCGGAAGGTCCAAACGGAGGCCGCGAGCCTCCCCGTCCGGAGGGCCGCCCGGCCGCAAGCCGTGTCGCCCCCCCGCAAAAAGGCGGCCCGGAGGCGGATCCGGCGGAGGCCCCGTTTCCATTTCGTTAGGCACGGCATTCTATCACAGCCGAAGGGCCGCACAATACCGGCCTTAACCGCCGCGCCTGGCCTTCCCCTGACCTCAGGGAGCTACAATCCGCAGGCATCGCGGGTAGCGGCGCCGCTTCGGAGCAACTGCCAGTCCCGTCCAATCCGGGCCGCCCGCCTTAAGGCCGTCCGCCTCCGGGTCGTCCGCCTCCGAGGCGGGCCTAACCTACCCGGAACCCTGTCCTCTATCCTTCAGGGCAATAAACGCCCGCCCTCCCGCTCCGGACGCGGTCTCTTCTAGCCGTCCTCGCCCGCCCGTCTTTAGGACTGATACCCCGCCCCCCCTTTCCGCAGCCAGGCCAGAAGGACATCGTCCGGCGCCCAGGCTTCTGGCCGCACGGGCCCGGAACCCCCGCCCGCGACCGAGAGCGGGTCTATGCCCGAGGGGGGGCGTACCCTCGCCACCGCCCCGGCCGGCTGACATGCGAACTCCGGCGTGGCGGATGCCGACGGTGACGACTTCAGGGACCGGCTCCGCTTTTCCGGATGCCTCCGCCGGAGGTCCCGGAAAAAGATGTCTCCTCTCGGTACACCCGCCTCGAGAGCTCCGGAGCCAGTTGACGGATAAGCCCTTCGCCCGTGTTGTTCCAAGCCCTCCCCTGCCGTACGAAGGCAAAAGATGAGGAGGGGCAGAACCCGTTCCTGCGGTAACGATGTCCATGGTATTTTCGCGTTGGATAAAATCCGATTTTTGTAAAACTTGGGCCTGCTAACTGTAAAGATCAGGCTGAAGAAAGCCGTCAGGGCTGGCTCCGAGATTCTGTCGCAATGTCGGCACTGTTATTGCCTAATTCTCTTGCCTGATCATTGCGTCAGCGCTGACGGAATTCGGAAGCACACCTCCGCCTCAGCAAGGGAGGAGAAAGGACGCGGGAAGCCCTCGTCCGTCCCCGCCATTTCCGGGACCGATACGCGGCGCAACAGCAGACCCTCATTGAAACGCCTTTTTGACGGCCTTCATCAGCGAGATGCAGGTCTTTTGCTCTGCATCCGTCAGATCAGAGAGCTTCCTCGTCTGGGCCCACCTGGCGAAAGCATCACCAATATTCTGCTTCTTGAACTGGTTCTTGCTCTTATTCATGATAATTTGCGCTATGGGCATCTTCTTATTAACTTTTGCCGCGACCGTGACGTCCAATTTCAGCTTATCCTTTGCCACGGCTACCAAAGTCTCCCTCAAGAACTCCTCCATCTCGACATGCTTCACGCTCCCAAAATAGAAGTCCCTCGTTCGGAGAATCTTCTTAGCTCCCAGGAGCATTACCACGTCCTTCTGCTCGGAGGCTTTGTTGCCTCCTGGGTCGGAGTTGAAAAGTGCGGCTGCTTCAATACCGCTTGACTTGAGCGTCAAAACGCAGTTTTTTATGTTGTCTGCAGAATTCGCGGGGAACCACGCAACATAATCGTTCAGGGGTCTTTTCTCGGCGCCCGTCGCCACCAAAAGCGATATCGCGGCAAGATAGAAGCAGTCGCTTATTCCCTCCACTACGAGGTACTTAGGTTTCACGTTCTGAAAAGACGGGAGAGCGTGATCGTTAACTCCGGCATGTTCGGCATTAACGCCGCTCCAGACCGGCCAATGGCTTACGGCAGCCGCTGCGGGAGCAGGCCCCGCCGGACTGGCAAGACCGGGGCTTGCGGCAATCGTTACGGGAGCAGGCCCTGCTGGACTGGCGGGCCCGGGGCTTACGGCAGCCGTTGCGGGAGAAGGCCCTGCTGGACTGGCGGGCCCGGGGATTACGGCAGCCGCGCCGGAAGAAGGCCCTGCTGGACTGGCGGGCCCGGGGATTACGGCAGCCGCGCCGGGAGAAGGCCCTGCTGGACTGGCGGGTCCGGGGCTTACGGCAGCCGCTACGGGAGCAGACCCCGCTGGACTGGCGGGTCCGGGGCTTACGGCAGCCGCGGCGGGAGCAGACCCCGCCGGACTGGCAAGACC
>JAIRZX010000622.1 GCA_031267005.1 Deltaproteobacteria bacterium | reverse complement strand
TCGGGGAGGCAGGATGCCGGGTTGGCCGGGAGGCCGGGGAGGCCGGGAGGCCGGGAGGCCGGGAGGCCGGGAGGCCGGGAGGCCGGGAGGCCGGGAGGCCGCCGAGGCCGGAAGGGCCGGTCCGGCGAAGGCGCCTCAGAACTTCAGGATGCCCGGGCCGTCGCCGCCCGCGGCTTCGGGGGGCATGACCGGGAACATGAAGGTGAAGGAAGCGCCGGAGTTCGGGTACTCGGGGGGGTGGTTGGTCACGGTAATGACGCCGTTGTAGCGGGAGACTATCTTCTGGACGATCGAGAGCCCCAGGCCGGTGCCCTGGGCCTTGGTGGTGAAGAAAGGGTTGAAGACGGAGGCGAGGAGCTCGTCGGGGATGCCGGGGCCCGTGTCGGTGATGCGGCAGGCCACGTAGAAGCTCTCCCCGTCCTGGTGCCGGAAGACCTTGAGCCAGAGCTGGCCCTTGCCCTGGGGGGTCATGGCCTGGGAGGCGTTGTACATGAGGTTCAAAAAGACGTGCATGATCTGCCGGTCGTCGCCGGAGATGGGGGGGAGGTTCTCTTCGATGTCGGCGGAGACGGTCACGTTGGTCCGGAACATCTCGTGCTTGAGCGAGGTGAGCACCTCGCGGGCCACGTCGCCCAGGTCGAACTCCCGCACGCGGCCCTTCTCGTCGCGGGAGAAGTCCAGGACGTTGTTCAAGACCTTGTTCAGGCGCTCGACCTCCTCCAGGATGACCATGGGGTAGCGGCGGAGCTCGTCGCCCTCGGGCATCTTCTTCAGGAGACGCTGGGTGAAACCGCCGATGGATACGAGCGGGTTCCGGATCTCGTGGGCCAGCTGGGTGCCCATTTCGCCCTGGGCCGCGAGCTTCTCGGCTTCGATCAGGCGGTTCCTCACCTGGGAGAGCGACTGGTTGGCGTTCCAGAGATCTTCGTAGAGCTGGGTGTTCTCGATGGCCAGCCCCGCCTGGTTGGCGAGCATGTTCAGATCGCGCAGGCTCTCGGTCGTGAGCGGCTCCCCGGAAATGGAGCGGTCCACGGCTATCACGCCCACTTCGCGGCCCTTGGCGAGCATGGGCACCGCCGCGTAGGCGCGGAGGCCGAAGTCCATAAGATCCATGTCGTCGTAGGTGTCCAGGCCCCTGAAGCCCAAAAGCGGCTTCTTCTCCACGGCGACGCGGGCAAGGAGCCTCGTGGCGTCGGGCGAGACGGGGATGGCGAGGTTCATCCGCTTTCCCGCTTCCATCATCTGGGCGGCTTCGGAGCGGGAGGGCTTCTTCAAGAGCTCGGACAAGGCCATCTTGGCGCTCTCCTCGTCCCGGGCCTTGTTGTCGGGGGCCCAGTAGGCGGAAGAGACCAGCATGGGATCCCCGTCGGTCTCCCGGAGGAGCATGATGAGCACCTTGTCGAAGTCGAGCCCCTGGGGGAGGGTGAGCGCCCTCACAATTATCCAGATGAGCTCGTCGTAGCGCGTGGTGGTCATCATGGCGCTGGAGATGTCGTAAAGGCTCGAGAGGTACTGCACCATCTTCTGGTTCTCGTTGGCGAGGGTCTCGACCTTCTTGAAGGTGAGCGAGTTTTCCACCGCGCCCGAGATCATGCTGTTCATGGCCCTCAAAAGCTCCAAGTCTCCCGCCTCGAAGGGTTTGGGGGCGTCGGCTATGGAGCTGCCGCGCGAGCCGCCGAGCTTGTTGAACATGGCGATGTTGCCGGTGAGCTGCTTTCCCTGGAACATGAGCGGGAGCGTGAGGATGGTGGACTCCCGTTCCTTGACCGTCAGTTCCGGCGCCATCGGGTCGTCGGCGAGCCTTCCCGCGAAGAGTTCGGTGCGCATCAGGGGCTTCGCCAGGTTGTAGGAGATGCCGACGTTCTGGTAGCGCAGGAAGTTGTAGGCCGGCGGCACGACGCCGGCGTAGGCCGAGTACAGGAGTATCTTGTCCTCCGCTCCCTCCGGCGCGTTGGCCTGGTCGTTCTCGATTACGTTCAGCGCGCAGCCGTCCGCGAAGAAGACGGACTTAGCTATGCGCGGTATGAGGTTCATCACCGCGTTGACGTCGATGGTCGAGGCGAGGTTCCGACCGAGCTCCGAGAGCACGTGCAGGACGCTTATGCGCTTGCGCGTGTCCGTGGAGAGCTGGTTGTTTTTCACCGCCAGCGCCAGCTGGTTGGCCACGGCGTCCACGACCTGCCCGTATGTGCCCACCGAGTGGTCGATGGGCCTTTTCGAGAGCGTCATGATGAGGCCGTAGCAGGTCTTGTCGTCCAGGACCGGCACTATGGCCAGGCTGGGCAGGTAGGGCTTGAGGAATTCCGCCCACTCAGGGGGGAGCTCGCGCATGTCGTCGTCGTCGGCCAAAAGCGACTGGTGGTTCGAGATGGCGCGGTCGAGGAAGGTGCCCTTGACCGGCACCGGGGAGGAGGGCCTGCCGTCGGGGTCCTGGGAGCGCTCGCGGTGGACGGTGAGGGTCCGGGATTCCCGGTCGAGGAAAAAGAGGAGCGACTTGTCCAGGGCGAGCTCCCAGGTGAGGAGGTTTAAGAAGTTTTCGACCTTGGACTCGAAGCGAATGTTGGAGTTGGCCAGCCGTATCAGCTTCGCGAAGAATGCCGCCGCGTCCTGGGCGGGAGCGCCTTGGAACATGGTTCAGCCGTCCTGCCTCTCTCGCGCGATGGCGGCCGCCTGGCGGTATATCTCCTGGTAGGCTGTGGCGGAGCGGTCCCAGGAGAAGTCCTCCTGCATGCCCCGGCGCATGACGCCGTTCCATTTGGGCTTGTCGTCGAAGTCGGCGATGGCCTTGGAAAGCGTGGACACCATCGCCTCGGGGGTATAGTCGGAGAACTTGTAGCCGGTGCCGGAGCCGGGATGGGCCAGTTCGTCCAGGACGGTGTCGTCCAGGCCCCCGGTGGCCCGCACGAGGGGTACGGTGCCGTATTTGAGCGCGTAGAGCTGCTCTAGGCCGCAGGGCTCGAAGCGGGAAGGGCACAGGAAGATGTCGGCGCCGGCGAGGATCTGGTGGTTCAGCGGCGGGTCGTGCGCGAGCTTGATGCCGACGCGGCCGGGGTTGCGGCTCGCCGTTTCGCGCAGGAATGATATGTACTGGTCCTCGCCCGTGCCCATGAAAACGAGCTTCAGCGGGAGGGCCAGGAGTTCCGGCATGGCTTTGAAGATGAGGTCCATGCCCTTGCGCGGCAGGAGCCTAGAAACCATCGCCACCACCGGGAGGGGGGAGTCCTCGAGCCCGAAGAGCTTCTGGAGGTGGCGACGGCACTCTGCCTTGCCGGAGGTGTCCTCCAGGGTGAAGTGCCCGGGGGTCCACCGGTCCCCGGACGGGTCCCAGAGGCTGTAGTCCACCCCGTGCAGGACCGATCTGAGGTCCCTGCGGCGCTCCTTCAGGAGCCCCTCGAGCCCCTGGCCCTGCTCGGGGGTCAGGGTCTCCCTGGCGTACTTGTGGGACACGGTCGAAATGAGCATCGCGCCCACGATGCCGGCCTTGGTCAGGTTCAGCTGCCCGTGGAACTCGAGCCCCTGGAAGGTGAAGTGGCTCCAGTCCAGGCCGGTCATGGTGAAGTCGTAGTAGGGGAAGGTGCCCTGGCTGGAGAGGTTGTGGTAGGTGAATACCGTGCCGGCCCCAGCGAGCGCGGGGAACTCGCGCTGGCAGGCCTTCGCGTACATCGGCACCAGCCCCGAGGCCCAGTCGTGGGCGTGTATGACCGACGGTTCGGAGGGGTCCATCAGTTCGGTCAGCGCCGAGAACACGGCCTTGGAGAAGAAGATGAAGCGCTCGGCGTTGTCGTCGTAGTCCCCGAACTCGTTGCCGTAAATTCCCGGACGGTCGAAGAGATCGTCGCATCCGACCAGCACCAGCCTGTGCGCCCCTTCTATCCCGTACTCGTAGAATTCGGCCGTGCGGCGGCTGATGGACAGATCCACGTTCCGCGTGAGCCCTTCCAGGCGCTTGAGCGGGAGCTCCTCCGCTCCCCGGTACTTGGGCACGAATACGGTGACGTCTTCCCCCAGCTCCGACAGAGCCCGCGGCAGGTGGTAGGAGATGTCTCCGAGGCCGCCCGCGCGGGAGCAGGGGACCGCTTCGGGTGTTATGAAGTAAATCCGCATGTTCTCCCTTTCGCCCGTCGCGGCCCTGCGGCGGGGGCCCCGGGCGGCGGGGCGGTCCGGTCTCCCGGCCGGGCGCGGGGGCCGGGGTCAGCCCTCCTGCGGCCCCTCGTAGCCGTTCTCCTCGTGGATGAAGTCCACGATGGTGTTCACCGTGTCGTCGACCTCTTCCGCCGGGATCTGGCAGGTGGCCACGGCCTCGTGGCCGCCCCCGCCGAAGTGCAGGGCGATGGACCCGAGGTTGGCCATGCTGTCCCGGTTGATGATGGAGTTTCCCAGCGCCAGCGCCACGAAGTTGGAGCCGCGGCCCCAGGTTATGTGTATGGAGACCTTGCAGTCGGGGAACATGGTGTACGGGAGGAAGCGGTTCCCCGGGTAGATGGTCTCCTGGTTGCGGAAGTCTATGAGGAGCACCTGGCCCCGCTGGGCGGAGCAGGTGCGGATCATGTTGGAGTAAAGGGGGGCCTGCTGGAAGTAGAGATCCACCCTGTCCTTGACGTCGGGGTTCTCGAGGATCTGCTCCGCGGTCAGGGTCCGGCACATCTCTATCATGGACTCCATCAGTTGGTAGTTGGAGATCCGGAAGCTGCGGAAGCGCCCCAGCCCGGTCCTCGGGTCCATGATGAAGCCGATGAGGATCCAGCCCTGCGGGTACTCGATTTCGGTAACCGTGAGGTTCGCGGAGTCCACCTTGTCGACGGCTATCATCATGGCGTCCCAGTGGGGGGAGTAGCGCGAGGGGCCCCCCAGGAAGTCGTAGATGACCCTGGCGCAGGAGGGGGCTATCCTGCTCATGCCGCGGTAGGAGATCGAACCCAGGCGCTCGCCCTCGGAGGTGTGGTGGTCGAACCACATCCCGCAGCCGTTGGCGTAGGGCACGTTCGCCAGGATGTCGTTGGGGCCTATCTCGACCAGGCCGTCCTGGATGTCCTTGGGATGCACGAACTGGTAGGAGTCTATGAGGCCGGCTTCCTTCAGGAGCGCCCCGCAGGCGAGCCCGTCGAAGTCGGACCTTGTTACCAAACGCATATAAACCGCCCTGAGTGGTATTTTTTTATGAAGTTTAGGGGCCGGCGGGTCCCGTTTGGGCCGGGTCCGGCCCGGGGTAAGGGGCCGGGACAGGGTGGGCCGGACAGGGGCCGGGATAGGGTGGGCCGGACAGGGGCCTGGACAGCGGCCGGGAAAGGGCCCGGACAGCGGCCGGGAAAGGGCCCGGACAGGGGACGGAACAGGGCCCGGACAGGGGACGGAACAGGGCCCCGGACAAGGGCCGGACGGGAAACTGGCCGCCGGACGGCGGGGGCCGGGGCCTCGCCGGGCAGGGAAAGGCCCCGCCCAGACGGGGGCCGCCCGCGCGGAAGCACCGGGCTTTCCGGACGGCGGGCGCTGGCCCGCGAGGCGGAAAAAGGCTTGGGTTCTGGTCTTGGGCTCGGCCGCTTGGCCGTCAGGCGCGGGCGCCCCGCTGTTCCGGGCGGAGCGTCCGGCGGATCCAGAATATTTTACTGATTTATGATTGTCAAGGTTGTCGCGCAACGCGCGGGCGCCAGCTTCGGGGCCGGAAAGGAAGCCCGCGGGGCGGAAAAGGGGGCCGGAGGGCTGGAAGGGGGACGGGGGAGGCGGAAAGGGGGCGGCTTCGGGAGGGAAGGGCGGGAGGCGGCGGCGAAGGGGGGGCCGGTGCGCCAGGAGCGCGGCCAGCGGCGAGGGGCGGGGCCGGCGTCAGGGTTCCCCGAAGCCGGAGGGCCAGAGAAGTCCCGGCCGCGAGGGACCGGCTCCCGGCCGGAGCGGCCCGCTGGATGGCGGGCCGCCCGCCGGGAGTTGCCCGTTCGAACGGCGTGCGGCGTTCGGAAGGGAAACTCGCGAGACGTGTCGGGCCTTGCAGCCTGGGTTTTACTGCTGGGGAGGCTGCTCCGCCACCGGGGGGCCGGTGGTGGTGCCTTCGGGCGCGGCCGCCCTGGAGAGCGTGTCCTCCAGGAGCCGTTGCTCGAGATCCTGCTGGCTCGGCCTCTCCGGCTGGGGCATCGGGCGGGTGGCCCTGGGCGGCGCGGCGGGCGGGCCTGCGGGCCTTGCCTGCGGCGTCGCGGGCGCGGCACCGGCCGCCGGGGGGCTCCCGGCCGCCGGGGGCGGCGGGGCCGCTGGCGGGGTTTCGGGCGGCGGGGGGGCGCCGGGCCTGGCTTGGGCGATATCCGCCCCCTCGTCCCAAATCATGATGGAGATCCTGCGGTTTATGGGATCGAGGGGGCTCGTCTCCGGAAGCGGGCGCGTCGCGGCGAAGCCCGCCACCATGGTGAGCCGTTCGTCGCCTATGCCCAAACGGGCGAGGAGGCGCCTGGCCGCGGAGGCGCGGGCGGTGGAGAGCTCCCAGTTGGTGAGCTGCTGTGAGACGGTGGTGACAGCGTCGGTGTGGCCTTCTATAGAGATCTTGTTGGGGATGGTCTTCAGCCTGTCGGCCAGGACGCCCAGGATCTGCTGGGCGGGGGGGGTGAGCCTCGGCTGGCCGGACACGAAGAGGGGCCTCTTCTCCTTGTCCATGATCTCGATCTTCAAGCCTCCGGGGACCACTTCGACGGCTACCTGCCCGTCCAGGTTGCCGTCCAGGACCCCGGCGACGGCCCCCTTGAGCTGGTCGGCCAAGGCCTGGTTGGCGGCGTCCCTGGCCGCCTGGGCTTCGCGGGCGGCCCGTTCCTGGTCGGTCAGGGCGCCTCCGGGGACCCCCTGGCCGTCAGTGTAGAGGCCCTGGCCGGGCGCCACGCCCGTCTGGTCGGATCCCTCGCCTCCCTCGACGCCTTCGGGAAGCTGGGTCAGCTCGGGGTCCTGGGGCCGGTCGGTGGGGTTAGTGGCGCCGGCTTCGGGGCGGTCGTCGCCGGCGGCGACTACAGCCGCCTCGCGCTGGGCCAAGGCCTGTTCGCGTTCTTCCAGCATCTTGCCCTGCTTGATCATGTCGAAGCACCCCCCCTGCAGGATTCCCTGGTGGGGCTGGGAGGGGTCGAAGGCCGAGGGCATGCCGCCGTTGAATACGGCGTCCGAAAGAGAAAGCTCCTTGAAGTAGTCGGCCAGCGCAGCCTTGCCCTGCTCCGAGGAGATGGCAAGTAGCCACATAACCAGGAAGAAAGCCATCATAGCCGTCACGAAGTCGGCGTAGGCCACCTTCCAGCTGCCGCCGTGGTGGCCGCCGTGGCCCTTCTTGATGATTTTCTTGATGATTGTCGGTTTTTTCTCGGCGGACACGGCTTTCTCCGTTGAGGAGGGGAGGGGCGGCGCCCGAAGCGGGGACCGGGCCCGCCGGCGGGAAGGCGGGGCCGCGGCGCGGAGGCCGCGGCGGCTTGCCGCGGCGGGAAGGCGGGGGCCGGTGCGCGCAGGCGGACGTTTCCGGGGGCCGGGGCTCCAGCGGGGCATTTCCGGGGACCGGGCCGGTTCAGGGCCGTAAAGGGCGCCGCGCGCCGTCGGCCGCCCCGCCGCCTAAGGCCGGGGGGGCCGACGCGGGGGCCCGCCTGGGACGGCGGAGGCTTACTTCTTGACGGACTTCAAGAGCTCCTCGAGCTCCTCGTAGCCCGGGCGGCAGTTGGAGGGCACGGCCCTGCGGGCGAACTCTATGGCCATGACCGGCGGGAGGCCCTTGGAAAAGGCCACCAGGACCGCCTTCGCGACCTTCAATATGTTTATCTGGTCGCCCGCCTGGTTCTCCAGGGTCTTGGCCATCGGGGCCATGTAGCCGTAGCTTAAGAGCAGCCCCAGGAAGGTGCCGCAGAGCGCCGCTCCCACGCTGGCGCCCAGGACCTCGGGGGGCTCGGTCATGAGCCTCATGGTGGTTATGATGCCCAAGACAGCCGCCACTATGCCCAGCCCCGGCAGCGAGTCGGAGACCGTGGTAAGCGAGTTCGGGATGAGCATCCCGTGGTGCTCGTGGACGTCGGTGTCTATGTCCATCAGGTTCTCGAACTCCACGGGCTCTATGTTCCCGGAGACGAAGACCTTGAGGTTGTCGGCGAGAAAGTCCTTCAGGTGGTGGTTTGCCAGTATCGATGGGTATTTCGCGAAGATGGCCGAGCTGTCCGGCTTGTTGGCGTGCTCCTCCAGGGCCAGCATGCCCTCGCGGCGGGCTATGGAGAGGAACTCGAACAAGAGCAGGAGCACGTCCACGAACTGCTGCTTTTTGAGTTCCTTCCCGAAGAAGATCTTGGGGATCGACTTGAAGGTCTCCTTTATGAGCGACATCGGGTTCGCGATGAGGAAGGAGCCGAACGCCGCCCCGCAGATGATGAGAACCTCGTTTGGCTGCCACAGGAGGCCTAGGACGCCGTGGTGCCACATGTAGCCGCCGATGACGCAGCCTATGACGACGATTACTCCGATTGGGGGCATTGGGGTTCCTTGTGCGGGGGCCGCCGCGGCCCGGGTCCGGCAAGGCCGCTCGGGTTCCGCGGCGCGGCGCGCCGAAGCGCCGCGCGGTCGCGGTCCCTCGCGTTTCTTTTCGGAAGGGCCCCTCCGGATCATTA
>JAIRZX010000526.1 GCA_031267005.1 Deltaproteobacteria bacterium | reverse complement strand
CGCCTGAAGGGAGTTTCAGGCAAGCGGCCTTTCGCGGCGGGCCAGGAAGGAGCGCCGTCCGCCGCCCGCGGAGTCCGGGGATGCCGGAACGCTGTCCGGAACTGACCCCGGCGGGAGCCGATCAGGGCGGGCTGCCGGGCCGGCTGCCGGGCGGCCCCGGCGCCATCGGCGGGAGCGGGGGGGCTGGCGCTTCCCCGGCATTGGCTTCGGGAGCGGCGCCCTCCGCTCCTTCGGCGCTTTCCCCTCCAGCGGCCCGTTCCGTAGGCGCCGCGCCGGACGGCGCGGGGGCGGGCGACGGCTGGCCCTCCTCGCCTTCGGGGGGGGGCTTGGGGCCGCGCCTGAGCGTGATCACGGCAATCTCGGGCCAGGCGAAGAGCCGGAAGGGGGTCACGGGGGCGCTGAGCCCCCCGGTAACGAAGATCTCCATGTCCCCCGCGGCGTAGCGGCCCGAGGAGTACGGGTAGAAGACGGCGGCCGGGTTGGCGTTCCTGAAGCCCGGGACTCGGAAGTCGCCTCCCCTCGTGTGCCCCGCAAGAAACAGGTCCACGCCCCGGCCGGCCGCGTCGGCCGCGCCGGCCGGGCGGTGGGTCAGCGCCACGACGAAGTTGTCCTGGGGGACGGGCGGGCCCTGGACGGCCTGGAAGGGGAGGACCCTCTCCTCGTCTGGCAGCGACAGGGGGTACAGGTCGAAGTCCCGCGTGCCCGGATCCTCGAAGCCTATCACGGTGAGGGGGATACCGCGGATGTTCTCCCGGCGGTCGGAGAGGATGGCGGCCTTCTCGTTGCCCAGGAGCTGCAGGACGTTGTGGGGGTTCTCCGTGTAGTGGTCGTGGTTCCCCAACACCCCCCAGACACCGAAGGGCACGGACGACAGGAGCGAGAGCGGTTCGCGGTAGTCCACCGCCAGGAGGGAGTTGCGGCTCACCATGTCGCCCAGGAGGAAGACTATCTTAGGCTGCTCGGCGGCTATCATCTCGAAGGCGCGCTGGAGTTCCTGGAGGTTCTGGCCGGCGCCGTAATGGAAGTCGGAGGCCACCGCCATCGTGAAGCCGTCCAACTCGGGGGGGAGATCCGGGTAGGGTATCTCCTCCCGGACGATTTCGGGAGGCGCCAGCTGGCGGGTGTAGCCGTAAAACGAGAACGCGAGCATGAATACCAGGAGGAGGCCTACGGGGTCCGAGAGCCCGGGACCGGGCCTTTCCCGCCTGAAGAGCTTGGGGAGCCCCTTGGGTTCCCGGCGGAAGAAACCGGCCCACAGGACCCCGCCCAGGGCCATGAGCGCCGCCGGGAGGAGCCAGAAGAGGTGGACGAGTTCCCATACGAGCCCGGGCCTCACTATGAAGTCCCAGAGGAAGAAGGAGGGCGGCGGGAAGTTCAGTACGAAGACGGTCAGGAGGGCGTAGAGCCCGAGGATGTTGAAGAGGATGTAGACGAGGTTCAGGAGCGCCTTTGGGAATTTCCGGCGGAGCCTGGCGTGGAAGTAGCGCCAGGCCAGGAGTTGCGAGAGAAGGATGAGTAATGCCAGGACAGCCTGGACCGCCGTCATCAGGAGCCTCCGCTGGGGCGCCCGGCGGCGCGCGCGGTTCGGAATGGTGTCTTCCGGAATATGGAATTGAAAAAGTTTAGCATACGCTGGGGCGTCTACCGGAGCATGCGGGGCCGGGAGGGGGGGGCCGGGAAGGCAGGCTTCCGAACGGGTAAGCCCGGGCGGGGCGGAAGGCCCGGGCGCAGGGGGGGGCAGGCCTGCGGGGCGTCCGGGCGGGGCGGAGGGCCCGGACAGGGGACGGGGGTTGCTTGAAGCCGCCGGGGGCGGCTTCAAGCCGCGGGAGCCCGTCGGGTACCGGGGGAAAGGGCGGGACGGGCGGCCGCTGCCCCTGCGGCAGCCTCGGCTTCCGGAAGGGTTTCCGGGCGGGGGTGGCGCTGGGCGGCCGGTCCCTACGCGGCGCGGCGCCGCGCGAGGCGGATCCCGCCGTACGGACGCGAGCCGCCTGGGAAGGGACCGGGAGCCGCCGGGCGCTCCGGCGGATGGCCGGTCGCCGGGGCGAGGGATGGCCGGTCGCGGCCCGGGCGGAGACCGTAAGTTGCGCTGTCCAGTATAAACTATTTTTGGAGGCGAGGTGAGGCGCGGGAGCCCGTATTCCCTCATGAAAGGGCAACGAAACCGGTGAAAAGGTTTCAAAACAACAGATTTTGAAAAAAACAAAAAAAACAGAAAAAATGCCGGGCGTTTCGGAACGGGGGGAGAGGCGGATTGAACCCCCTTCCCGCCGGCGGCGGACGGGCGGCATCTGGACGGGGACGGCTGGCCCGGGGCGTGGGGGCCCCGGCAGAGCGGAAGGCGGGTATGGGGCACTCGGAGGAGAGTCTTTAAGGAGGGGTGCCTGGCGGGGCGGAGGGGCCTGGAGCTGCGAGTGGCTCCGGCGGGATAAGGCATCGGCAAACGATCGTAGCGGCAAGGGGCGCTAATCATGCGCTGGAGGACGGGTCAAGGCGCTGCGGGCCGTGCGGGGCCGCCGTCCGGAAGGGAGATAGTCGGAAGGTGGCGGCCGGCCGTCATGGAGGCGGGGATGCCGCCGGGTCCGGGTCTGCCGGAAGGCTTGGAGGTGTGGGCGGTCGGGGAGGCAGGATGCCGGGTTGGCCGGGAGGCCGGGGAGGCCG
>JAIRZX010000454.1 GCA_031267005.1 Deltaproteobacteria bacterium | reverse complement strand
CCGAGCCAAGTGGACATTTCCGGCTCTTTGCCCGCTCAGTTTTCGAACGCGCATATTCGGAACCGCGGATAACTTGCGCTGTACCTACTGCAGAAATGGACGCCATCCGCGCCACCTCCTTATCCAGCTTACCCATCTTACCCCCTCAAGCCTCCCGTTCACTCCAGCTGGGAACTTTAAGGACGCGCAACCCCTGGCGCCTGACAGAATTTCCATCACCCTCCACGGCGCCCAAGCGCGAAGACGCCGCTGGCTACGGAACATCCGCATCCCTTTCCGCCCGTGACCGAACGTTCCCGAGGATTTTCGGGAACGTTTCCGCGTTCCCGGCGGGACGTTCTGTTGACACTGACGCGCATTTCCTTATAATGAACGACATTCAGACCGACATAAGCCGCAAGTCCCTAGCCATCCAGTCTTAGGAGCTCGCAAATGGCAACCGTTACAACCCCCGCCGTAACCCGACGCGCCGATTCCCGCGAAATCTGCTCCCTGAAAGCCTCAATGGCCGCTTCCGAACCGAAAGCCGCGTCCCCCGCAGGCGTCCTTTCGTGCGCGTGCGCCGCTTCGGCCCCAAATCCGGCGCCCCCCCGGAACGCCGCGTCGCCGCCAAGAGCCTCCTGCGGCGCGGCGGCCCGCTGGCCCTTCGAGCGCTTCCCTCCCGCCGCCCCGGCCGCTGGCTCCCCGAACGCCCTCTTCCCCATCGGCCCCCTCTCCGCCTTTTTCGCCTTTTTCGCCTTTTCCGCCATTTTCGCAGCGGCCTTGCCATCCCGAGCCTCGGCGGACGGCCCCTGGCCCTGGCGGCCGCAATGGGCGCTCGAGAGGATGACCCCCGAGCTGGAGGCGCTAAAGGACCGCGCAGAAGCGCTGGACTCCGCGTCCAACCACCTGGAGGCGATGGCGACGTGGCTCGAGGTAGCCTACGGGGCCCTGGACGCCTACGAGTTCGGTGATCCCAGGACGCACGCCGCCATGAACCGCGTCGTCGCGGCCTTCCTGGACGAGGGCTCTTTCAACGAACCGTCCCTGGAGAACTCCGAAACCGACGCCCGCGCCCTCGCCGAGGCGCTGGGCCCCGACTCCCCGGAGGCGCTGGCGGCCCTGGAGACCGCAGGGCGCTTCCGGTACCTTGCCGGGGACCTGAAAGGGGCGAGGGAGCGCTTGGCCCGGACGGCCGATCTGGCCGGCCGGGCGCTGGGGCCCGCGCACCCCCTGACTATTTCCGCGCGGCGCTGGCTTGCCCAAGCCTTGCCCGGGCTGGGCAAGGTCCCGGAAGCGGGGCTGGAACTCGCGGCCGCCCTGGGGGCCTGCGCCGGGGGGCGGGGTCCGGCGGCCCAGTGCGCTGACGCGGCGGAAGCCGCGGACAAGCTCGCCGAGCGCATGCGGAACACGGGGTACGGAAACGAAGCGGACGCCCTCCTCGCCAGCGCATCCGGGGTGCTTCGGTCCGGGGAGGCGCCCCTCCCGTCCGCCATGGCCCAGTTCGACGAAACGACGGCGACCCTCCGGGCCCTCGCCGCCCTGGGCGAAACCCGGGGGCTAGACTCCCCCAACATTGCGGACGGGCTGGACGCGCACTACTTGCTCGCGCTCGTCCACTCCGTCCACGGGGACTACGCCGGCGCCTGGGACGCGCTGTCCCTGGTGGCGGCCCAGAGGCTCAACACCCTGGGCCCGGCGCACCCGGGAACCGTCGACGCCCTCTTGAACCTCGCCTCCGTCACGGGGGCGTTAGGGGATCTCAAAGGCGAAAGGGAGATGCTGGACCGGGCGATAGCCGGCGCCGCGGAGTCGCTCCCCCCTGACCACCCGTCCGTATTGAGCCTCAAAGCCGCCCTCGCGATGGCCTTGGCGGGTTCGGGCGATACGGAGGCCGGAACCGCGCTGGCTCGGGAGGTCTTCGAGAAGAGGGAAACGGCCTTGGGCCCCGAGGCCCCGGACACCCTCAGGTCCAAAGGCGAACTGGCCGAGCTCCTCGTGAGGCAGGGCGGGGTCGCGGAGCCTCGGCGCATGCTCGCGGAGGCGCTGGAAGCCGCCTTGCGCACCGAGGGGCAGTACGGCGAGCTGCCGCCCTGGACAGCGGCGCTCCTGGCCGAGAGCTACTCAAGGGCGGGGGAAGCCGCGCCGGGGATTTTCTTCCTCAAGGTCACGGTCCACTACGAAGAGGCGCTCCGCAACTCCATGGCGGAACTGGACAGGGACCTGAGGCGTAGCTACCTCAAGACCGTCGAGTCACGTTACCGCGATCTCTTCTCCCTGCTGGCGGGGGACGGAAGGACCAGCGAGGCCGTGGCCGTCCTGGGTCTACTCAAAGAGGACGAGTCCCGCTCGCTCGATCTGCCGCCCATCCCTTCTCTCGACGCGCCAGGCGCACCGGTGCCGGCTCTTCCCGCAGGGCCCCCGGCCGCGTCGGCCGGGGAAGCGCGGCGGCGGCAAGAGGCCGACCTCTTCGCGGGCACGCGGGACGAGGCCGCATGGCGGGCCTACGGCGGCGCCGCCGCCCGTTGCGCCTCCCTCGAAGGCGAACGCTCCGAACTCGAGGGCAAAAAGGCGCGGGGCTCATTGTCCGCCGAGGAAGAGGCCCGCCTCGCCGAACTCCCCGCGCTCGCGGCGGAGGCGCGGGACGCTTTCATCGGGCTGTGCCTGGACATCCGGGAGCTTCTTGGCGCTAAGGGGGAGAGCTACGGCGTGGCGCCCGCGTCCTGGACGGCCGGGCGCGTCCGGGGCCTCCAGGAGGCCCTTTCCGGGGCGGGCCCCGGGGCTGCGCTCCTCTTCGCCGTTTCCCTGGAGGAGTCCCTGTGGCTGGTGACGGTGGCGCCGGGCTCGCTCGCGGCCAAGAAGTCGGGGATAGGCCGGGACGAGCTCTCCGCGCTCGCGCTGGAGTTCCGTGGGCTCGTTTCCGACCCGCGGCTGGACCCCCGGCCGGCCGCCAAAAGGCTCTGGGACGCCGTAATTGGCCCGGCGGAAGCGGATCTCTCGGCGGCTGGGGCGGCGGAGCTCATGCTCTCGCTGGACGGGGAGCTCCGCTACGCCCCCGCGGCAGCGTTCTGGGACGGGGAGCGGTGGCTCGCGGAAAGGTACCCCACGGCTATCTTCACGGAAACGACCCGCGAGAAGTTAAGCGGCCCGGCCTACTCCGGCGGGCCGTCCATCCGCGCCCTGGGCGTCACCGCCGCCTGGCCGGGCTTCCCGGCGCTCCCGGGGGTCGCCGCAGAACTCGCGGCAGTGGTCAGATCCGACGCCCCCCCGGGCTCGCCCGGAGGGGCCCTGGCAGGCGAAGCGCGCCTGGACGCCGCCTTCGACCGCGCCGCGCTCGAGTTGAGCCTCGCCTCCGGCGCCCCCGTGGTCCACTTGGCCAGCCACTTCAACCTTGACCCGTTCAGTCTCGAGAAGAGCGCCCTGCTCCTGGGGGACGGCGGGACAATCAGCCTGAGCGACTTCAAGTCGGGCGGCGGGCTGGACTTCGAAGGCCTCGACCTGGTCACCCTGTCCGCCTGCGACACCGCCTCCGGCGCCAGAAGGGGGGGCGGCCGCGAGGTGGAGAGCCTGGGCGAGGTGCTCCAGATGGCGGGGGCGTCTTCGGTGCTGGCGACCCTCATGCCCGTGGACGACGGGACGGCGCCCGCCCTGATGCGGGAGTTCTACCGGCTCCGCTACGCGGAAGGAATGGACAAGGCCCGGGCCCTGCGAGGGGCCCAGCTCCTCGTGATGGGAAGCGGGGCCGCCACGGAGCCCGCCGCTCCGGACGGGGCCGGCCCGGAAACCCCCGGCCAGGAGGCGCCCGCCTACGGGCCCGCCACCGCGAAGAGGGCCGCGATAAGCGCCGCCGCGGGGGCGGCCGTCGCCTCGGCCGGCCGCTGGGACGGGAAGGGGCACAGCCATCCCTACTACTGGTCGCCTTTTGTGGTCATGGGCAGCTGGAAGTGAGAAACCCTTTATCCCGTAACCCTTTCCCCGTCTTTCCCTCCCGCCGCTTGCCCCACTTCCTGCCCCAATTAACTTTTTCGCTTTTCGGCCCCCCGGGCCTGAGGCCACGAAAGGCCTCAGAATCGCCTGTTTTCCGAAACATGGCCCCGGCATGGGCCGAGTCGGGAAATTGGCTGTACGTGGCGCAGGGAGAGCCGTTTTTCCGGCGCCTGGACCCTGAAAATCCCTGGAAACGGTCCACCCTATGAAAAGGTCACAAAACGGCACTTCGCTGAAACGCGTACGCCCATCCAGCTGGCCCGGCGCACGCGTTTCAGCGAAGAGCCTAAAAGCCTTCGGGAGGCAGGGCGGCCTCCCGCTTCTGCAGAACCCAGGCAGCCTGCTGCCTGACGGGCCCGGCCAGGTTCCAAGAATTATACCGAACCGCGCAGGGTTAGCCTATGCTCCTGTACGCCCGCGACCTCCCGCCCGAAGGATAGTATGGGAGCCTCCCTGGGGGAACGCCGGGCGTCCGCCGGATGAATTTTTATTAACTGGAAAAAATTCATTTCATCAATTATGTTCAACCCCAAGCCGGAGGCTGGTTGTGCCGGCCTCTTTTACGTTTATGGTGGTTTTCGACTCCCCGGCCCAAGAAACGCCAAGAGCTATGCCAGCGGAATCTACTGCCGCTGCGCGCCGCTCACCGAAACCATCCCTGCGTCCGCCGGGACCGCCTCACGTTCCTCCGGAACAAACCCCGCCGACGGGAACCGCAGTACGCTTCCGAAGGCATTCACCGAGGGTCAACTCCAGAAGCCCGCCCCCCGCACCGGGAAACCGGCTCAGTCTCATTAAGCCCAACGGGCATTATCCCGGAACCGCCCCCTGCCCGGCTGGGCTCAAAGCCGTCAGGCATCTTTGGGAAGCTCCACCTTGCCGCCCCGTAGGTAAATCGCCACCGGCGGCGTCCGGGGAGGGGCAATAAGCCTTTGCGCCGGATCCTCCTCCGAAAGGCATCCAGGTCCCGGCGAATCGGCTTTCCCCAAGTCGGCGGAAAGGGAGGTGCGTTGCGCGCTGGAAACTGGGCGGGACGGAATTCAGAGGATGTCGGCAAAAAATGGGCGTCCCTCCGGAAGGGGGCTTGTCTACCCCAAGCCGTCTCCGGGGGAGGGCGTGGGGGGTATGCATGCCCCGTCCTTAAACTTTAAGGCCGTCTCGCGCCCGCTCTTCTTGAAGAGGCAGCCCACGACATTCCTCTCCGCCTTGCCAACGGCAAGCGAAACCAGGACGGGCGTTTCCGAGGCGCCTCCGTAACCCCTCCGGTGAATCTGGTCCATTCCGGCCCTTGC
>JAIRZX010000437.1 GCA_031267005.1 Deltaproteobacteria bacterium | reverse complement strand
TTCCGCCAACGCCGGCCGAGGTTTGGCCCTGCCATGCACGGGGGTTTGCGAACCCTTAATTTCCGGGCACCCCCCCCCGTCCCGCAACCTCTCCCCGTATCCTCGCGCCCGTCGATGAGGAAGGCGGGCGGACTCCCGCTTCGGCCCGCCACAACGCGGGCAGGGGAAAGACAGCCGGAGCGACGCCTGGCTACGCGATCGGAACGCCGAATCCACATCCCCGGCTGCGGGCTTACGGCGTTTGGCTCAGGATTTCGCAATGCCTGCGTCGCAACGAAGAAAGCGCTTCAGGAACCGATTTGCCCGTTAGCTTTCTTCGATGTCGACGAAGCGAGCCGAGACCTGCGTTCTGCCGCGTATGGCCACGGCGAGGCAAATTACTTCCCATCGGGCGGCCCTGTAGGGTCCGGCGTAGTCCTTGACCCTAATCTGCTCTTCGGCGACGTCGAGGGCGGCGGACAGTTCTTTCTCCTTCGCCTTCTGTTTCTCCAGCTTCCGGGCGTCACCCGTTCCCCCGGCGGCTTTTTTGCCTTTTTTACGCGGATAGCTGTATTTCAACTCGATTACCACGCAGACCTTGTTACGAAGGAACAAGGTGATGTCCGACCGGCCCCCGCCTCCGGAAGCTTCGCTCAAGATATGGAATCCTGCCGACAAAAGAGACGAGTGGAGTATCACGTGATAAATTTTTTCGGCATCGGAGCGCTTCGCGGGAGCATCCGGTTGTCCGGCTTGCTTGGCTGTCGGGTGCTGGTGGTAGGGTATTGATACTAAAATGTTATGGAACATCCTGATAATTTCTTCATGTTTCTTTTGTAACAGGGCAGTCGGAAGATTTTCCGAAAGCTCACTAATATATTGATCTTCCTGTTTGAAAATATCCTGGAAGATGTCATCCTTTAAATAAGATTCTACTTCCGAGTTTGGTGTTCTGAACGTATATGCGTCTTGCCGTACTAATTGATTATTTGAAAGTCTTGGAATTTTGATTACCTTGTCGATTGTCAAATAACCGCTGTGAAAGAGAACCGGCACAAGGCCAACGCCAAAAAGTTCGGATTTTGCAACTTCCCTGTTAGGATAGACGGTAAGGCCCAGCTGGTTGAAGTCAAGTCGATTTTCCCTAATAAGGACGGATAGGTGGGAAGGCCATCCTTGGTTTGGCCAATACGAGTCCAGGTAATTTTTGTAAAAAAAATTGATGATAGAGTACGGGTTAAGTACACGCGCGTTTCCGAGCCAGTTGTAGCCGTCGTACCAGTCCAGGATTTTGGCTTTCAAATCGTCAACGTCTGAGCCCGGCGGGAGGTCCCCTTCGGCTTTCAGTCTGTCGAGCGTCTCTTCGAACCTGTCTTTGAAAAGAACGTCAAACTCGTTAAGGGTAAAACCGCAAATTCCCGAGAATATACCGTCAAGCGAGATGTCCAGGAAGTTGTTGGCGCCGGAGTCAACGGCGGTCATGGCGAACCTGGTTATGCCAGTGACAAAGGCGAAACGGACATAATCAAGGTTCGTTTTTATGGACCTGTAAAAATCGTGCAGGACATTCCGGCAACCCAAGGCGAGATTCCGGTCCGATATATGATCGGTCACCGGAGCGTCGTACTCGTCCACAAGGATGACGGCTCCGACACCGTGCTTTTTTGAAAGCCCCTTCAATAGCTGCCCCAGAATCTCGTCGTAAGAACACCTGGTAATGGCCACGTCATGCTCGACGCCCATTTCCTTCAAATCCCTCTCTATCTTGCCTGTAAGGTCGTCAGGAGTGGAAATCTTGGCATAGGCCATGTTGAACGTAAGGACCGGGTGCCGTTCGAAGCCGTAGTCGCTTTGGGCGCCGATCCACAGGTCCTTGAAGAGCTCCCGGTCGCCTTGGAACAGCTCCGAAATGGTTTTGAGCAAAAGCGTCTTGCCGAAGCGCCTGGGCCTAGACAGGAAGCAGCATTTGGAAACCTTCAGCATTTTGTGGATATATTCTGTCTTGTCGGCATAAAGCATATTCTTGAGAATAATTTCCTTAAAGGACGGATCGCCTAACGGCAGTTCTTTCTGTGCCATGTTCCCTCTCCAAGAAAACGTAAGCTTAACGGCCTGGAAACTCAGCCTCGCCATCGGCCCCGTTGCGCTCTCCAGCGCTTTGCGCCGGCGGGCGCGGTTCAACCGTTGAGGATTACCTTACCACAAAGTTGCCCGTAAGGCCAGCCGCTGGTATCCGCGTATCCGTTTGCCAGTTCACGGGAAGATCAGGATACCCGCCCGCGCGAACGCGGGCGCGGCTCCGGATGGGAGGGCGGACGGCCTGGCGTTGGAGGGCGGCTGAATGGGCGTCGGGGGGCGACAGGCATGTTCCGGGCGCGACCGGCCAGTTTAAGAGGGATCTGTCCGGCAGCTCGGAATTGGGTGCGGCCCGTCCGAGGGCGGATACTTTCGGGAAAATCCGCCCTCTGGCGGGCAAGCCGCACGGCAAACGCGGGGCGAGCTGACAGAGGGAGGCCGGTCCTGCTAGGAATGCCGGGCGCTAAGGGCTCTGGAGAAGCTTGGCCGGGCGGGCGCGGCGGGCTGTCCAGCCATCCGCGTGAACGGATAAAAAGCCGTTTGGTATCCTTTCGCCGACCTGGCAGACTGGCTAGACAGCCCAATTCCTGCACTGTGAACGCAGTATCTCCCCGCATGGAGTTTTCTGCCGGAAAAATGGCCGCCCCGCCACCTCCCCAAGCCTTACTGGCCCTCCTCCCGCCGCCCCGCTCCCTTCCAGGCACTTTTCCCTGTCCCCCCGTGAAAGGATACGCCGTTTGCGTTCGGGTTGCCGACACGCTCTCTGGGTTCCCAATGCGGGCGGATGAGAGGGGAGGATTGTCGCGGCGGAATCAAGATTGAATCATTCCCAAGGAACCAGGCCCAGATGCCGTCCGGATGGAGAGTCCGGGCCGGATGCCGTCCGGAGTGACATGCCGGGAAAAATATCAAAAATTTTCTTGAGCTAAACCTTAAGAAGCTTGCAAACATTTACTCAAATCTTGCCGCACGCGGAAAAAAAATTTTTTTTTCCTGCCCGTCCGCGGGACGCGGGGACTTGCCTCCGCCTCAGCCGTTCCCGAGGCCCCAAGAAGTTACGCTGCCTGCCGCCTTAAAGCGCTGCGCAGCGAGCGATGACCCTCCCAAACTGCCTCCGGGACCCGTCCCGGGCGGCTCCGCCTGAAAGCTCCCCGCGCCTGCAGTCCTTGTCTCGCAAGGCTTGAAGCTACGACCCGGGCGCAAGCCGGGGCGGTCTCCCGGGCTCCGACGAAACCTTATCGACACTGGCCGGCCTTTATGGCGTATACCGGCCTTTATGGCGTATAATAGGGCCGCGCGCACGTGCGCCCGCGCCCCCGATCCGCCCCGGGCCGGGGCATAGGGCTCCAGGTTTAACCTCGCCCGGCCGATTAGGTAAACAGGGAACCCCCAAAGCCGTACAGGCGGTTTTCACCATGGCCAGCTCGCGGACAATGACGCTTCTGATTTCGGCCGCGCTCCTTTTGGCGGCGGGCCCGCTCTGCGCCCAGGGCCAGCCCCCCGGAAACGGCATAGACGACGATCTGGCGGATCTCTTCTCCGATCCCGGCGGCCCCCCCGCAGTAACCCAGGCTTCGGTCAACCCGGATCTCGCGCCCGCTCCTTCCCCGGGCGGGACCCCCCGGGGCGGGACCCGCCCCACGGGCACGGACGGCGAGGCTCCCCTTGCCTCCGAAGCCGCTCCAGACCCCCCCGCCGGCCCGAACGCTCCAGCGGCCCTCCCGGAAGAGCCCTCGGCCGACCCGGAAGAGTCCCCGCCCGCCCCGGAAGCGCCTCCCTCTCCCCCTGCGGCCCCGACCGCCCCCCGGCCGCCCGCACCCCCCGCGGCGCCCTCCGTAAGGCCCCCGGCGGCCGACCCGCCCTCCGCCCCCCAGATCCGGCAGCCGGACGCGCCGCCGCCTTCGGCCCCCCCGGCCCCGGACGCTCCGGAGGCCCCGGCCCCGCAGCCGCCCGCCCCCCCCGGCGCGGACCCCGCGCCCATGCCGCCGCCCATTCCGTTCCCGTCCCCGGATCCGGAGCCGGCCCCAGACCCCGCGCTCCCGGAGACGGCCCCCCCGGACAACCCCGCGGCGGAGACCCCCGCCCCGCCATATCCCGTCCTGACCGCCGCCCCGCCGTATCCCGTCCTGACCGCCGCCC
>JAIRZX010000377.1 GCA_031267005.1 Deltaproteobacteria bacterium | reverse complement strand
CCCCGCCCCCCGCCTTGAAAACCAGGGACCAAGCATGATGAAAAGCTATCGCAAGGAGCTCTGGTTCGAGACCCCCACCCGCCGGGCCTACCTGAACATCACCCCGCTCGTCTCGGAGGCCGTCCGGGACTCCGGCGTGGCCGAAGGCCTGGCACTCGTAAACGCCATGCACATCACGTCGTCCGTATTCATAAACGACGACGAGCCGGGCCTCCACGCCGACTTCGAAAAGTGGCTGGAAGGCCTGGCTCCGGAAAAGCCCCACTCCCGCTACGCCCACAACACGGGCGAGGACAACGGGGACGCCCACCTGAAAAGGCAGGTTATGGGCCGGGAGGCCGTTGTCGCCGTTACCGGAGGGAAGCTCGACCTGGGCCCGTGGGAGCAGATCTTCTACGGGGAGTTCGACGGCAAAAGGCGCAAGAGGGTACTGGTCAAGATTATCGGCGAGTGATGCCCCGCCGCCGCTGCCCCCGGGCAACGACGGCGCCCCCCAAGGTTCCGGGGCGGGATCCCCGAGCGGCGCCCCGCCCGCCGCAAGCCGCTTTCCCGCGCGAGCGCGGATCTTGGCCTCCATCTTGCTTGATTCTCGCTCCGGACGGCCAGCGCCTCAGTTACCTCCGTCCACGCCGGGTTCCGCCCGGCCCGTTCCCCGGAACGCCGCCGCGCAGGAGGCCGTGCGCCGCCGCCCCCGTTGAGGCCCCCGGACGCCCGGACCCTCCCCGGCCGGGCATGCGCGGCCGGCCGCCCGGCAGTCCGGGACCTTTAACCAACCAAACCATTTTCCCGAAAGCGCTTCCGCATGGCCGAAGAAAACCCCACGCCCCCGAACCCCGCCCCTGAAGGGGAGGAGGCGCTTAAGCCGGCCCCGGCCAGGTTGCCGGAGGAAGGAACTCCTCCGCAGGCGGAGGCGGAGCGCTCCCTCCCGGCGAGGCCCGCGCCCGTGGACCGCCCGGCGCCCTCCCCCGCCGCCGCCCCGCTGGCCCCCCTGTCCCCGACGGATTTGGAGGATCTGGGGGGGGAGCTCACCCCTTCGATGGCGGCGAGCTCGGGACTCAAGACCTTCGCTCAGCGCCTGGAGGAAGAAGCCAAGGAGAAGGCCTCCGCCGACGAGGCGAAAAAGGCGGCCGAAGAGGAGAAGGCCCGCCGCGATTTGGCCGTCGCGACCGCTTCGGCCGCCGGAGTCATTGAAGGATCCGCCGCCGTGGCCGGGGCGGCCGCCGCCATGGCGGGCGCGGCCGCGGGCATGGGCTCCACAGCCGCCGCGGGCCCCGCCTTCGGCACCACGGTCCACAGCGGCGCGGACGGCATCGCGAGCCTGAGCCTCTCGCCTCCTGGCGCCGGGGACGAGCGGGGCACCCGCAACGCCTTCGCGAGGGCCCTCTCGAATTTCTTCGGGGGCATGATCAAGCTCTTGAAGCGCATCCCGCCCATCGAGGACATTTTCGACATGGTGCTCGCGGGGCTGGGCTTCCAGCGCAAGCCGGCGAACATGCTGCGCCGCGCCCAGACGCTCGCGGCCAAGGGAAGGCACGCGGACGCAATAAAGTGGTTCCGGGACATCCTCTACCTCAGGCCTTTGACCATAGCCGCCTACGACGGCCTGGGCAGGGTCTACTTCAGGATGGGGCTTACCGAGGAGGCCAACAGGGAATTCACTATAGCCGACTCGCTGGAGCGGCTGGTGAACAACCGCGACGACCTGGAGGCCGCCTGCTCCCTCTCCCAGGCCCTAATCGAGCGCAAGCAGGCCAAGATGGCCGCGAGCCTGCTCGAGCCCGTGCTCATCGCCCACTTCTACGCCCCCACAAACCAGAACCTCCTTAAGAAGATGGGCCTGGTCTACGCCGAGCTCCGCGCGACCAAGAAGATGTACCAGGTCTACGAGGCGGGGCTCCTCCAGCACCCCGACGACCACGAGTTCTACATCCTCAAGGGCAACCTGGAGGTGAAGCTCGGGAAGATCGCCGCGGGCGAGAAGCTCATCCGCTGGGGGAGGCTCATGGGCAGGCTCAAGGAGAACCCCCAGGACATCAACGCCAACATGGCCATGGGGGAGCTCTGCATAAAGGAGAACAAGACCGACGAGGGTCTCTCGCACCTCCGCGAGGCCGCCCAGCTCTCCCCCGAGAACACCGGCATCCGCTGGAGGCTCTTCAACATCTACCAGAAGCAGGGCAACTACCTCGAGGCCCTCCGGTACTTCCAGGAGGTCTTGGCGATAGAGCCGGACAACGAGGAGCTCCGCTACAAGCTCGCCGAGTTCTACCGCCGCAACCGCCACTACGACGAGAGCTTCCAGATCTACAAGACCCTTACCCTGAAGCACCCCCGCGACCCCCGGCCCCAGCGCCTCATGGCCTCGGTCATGAAGGACATGGGCGAGACCGAGGAGGCCGAGAAGGCCGAGGCCCTGGCGGCGACGCTGGCGATAGGCGTCAAGGAGCAGCCCGACCACCGCGAGACCGTGGAGTTCATGAAGTACCTCTTCTCCATAAACGCCACGAAGGAGGCCCTCGAGTGGCTGGAGAAGGGGCTGGCCCACTGGCCCTACCACGGCGAGCTCATCATCACCAAGGTCAAGATCCTCTACAACGAGTACCGCTACCGCGAGGCCGTAAACCTCTTGAAGCGCCTCATCTCCGTCAAGCACGACCTGGCCGAGCCGCACATGTGGATGGCGCTCTGCTACCAGAGGCTGGGAAACAACATGGCCGCCCTGGCCGAAGCCCAGCTGGCCACCCGCCTCGCGCCCAAGAGCTTCACCTCCCACAAGGTGCTCGGCGACATCCTGAAGGAACAGAAGAAGCTCAGCCAGGCCAACGCCGCCTACGAGGTGGCCGACATGATCCGCCTCTCCCAGGTCAAGAAGGAGAAGGAGAAGGAGAAAAAGTTCGGCGGATAGGGCTCCCGCCCCCGCCCCGCGGGACCCTCCGCGCCTGGCACGGGACGGCGCAGAGGACGGCCCTTGTCTCCTGCAGGCGGCATGCCCCGGCCTCCGGCAAGGCACGGCGGACAGCCCCCCGCTTCGGCCAAGGGCGGGGCCCCGCTTCGAGCCCTTCCCGCAGGCGCGGCCCCGTTTCCGGAGAACGTCCTCCCGCAGGTCAGGACCGCGCCTTTTCCTCCTCTGCGCGTTTCAAGTGCCGATCGTTTATCCGGCAGCCGTTGTCCGCACGGAACCAGGGGCGGACTAAGCGTCATTCTCCCGTTTATTATGTCAATCATTACATTACGAGATGAAAAACAGGGCTGTCCGGCCCGGATCCCCTCCCCGCCCGAGAAAGGCCAAGGCTCACAAGCCTAACTGCAGTGACCGGACGGCCGGGCCCGAGCCAGGGGAGCCCGTCCCCGACGGGGGGACCCGGACGGCCGGGCCAGAGCCGGAGAAGCCCGACCTCGACGGGGGGGGGGTGCCACGGACGGCCGGGCTTGAGCCGGAGGAACCCGCACCCGACGGGGGGACCCGGACGGCCAGGCCCGAGGAGCCCACACCAGACGGAACCCAGGCCGCTCGGCCCGTCGGGTCCCGCGCACCGTAGGCGGTTCCGGTAAAACCACGGCCGCAGGGCCCCGGGACAAACCGCCCCGGCAGACGAGACGCGGCGGGGGGCACCTCCAGCAACCCTCTCGGAAGCCTCAGGGTCCACCACGCGGGATTCTGGGGCTGCCCCCGGAACGGGGCCCCCACAGCTTCTCAGGAAGCAACCTGCCAGAACCTGCCGGGTCTTGCCAAAGCGAACGCGACGGGCGGCCGCAAGGGGGTCTCTGGAGCAAGGGCGAAAGCTCCCGGACGGAGGGCCAAGGTTCCTTCCTGACGGACGTCGAGCTGGCGGGGGCTTCCGGAAAAAATTCTTTTCCGGAAGCCGGGGGAGATCCCTGTCCTTTGGCAAAGAGGCGGAATCGCGTAAGAAGTATCCGGGGCGAACGCGTTGCCGGTACAACTATAGCGTAGCGGTACAGGGACAGGTTCGTTACGTCTGCAGTTGAGACCCCATGGAGATGGCCCAGCTCACTTGCTGTAACCGGGAGCCGGGAGCCGGGGGATCGTGGGAACGGGGGCCGACTGCAATAAATGGGGGGCATGAGGCCGCCAGATAGTCAAATGTTTCAGAATGAGTATAAGTTTAACTTGTTGAGATGAGTCGCCCAGATGTGGAAGAATTGCTGAAAGCTCGACTCTGCTGTTGTATAAAATAAACCGTGAACGATTAC
>JAIRZX010000367.1 GCA_031267005.1 Deltaproteobacteria bacterium | reverse complement strand
GGCCGTGCTCCTGAAGAGGGCGGGCGATCTGGAGATAGCGTCCTTCGCCCTGGACGCCGCCAAGTCCGCCGCGCTCGCCCTGGCCATGGCGGCGGCGCTCTGGCCCCTGTACGGGGGCGGGGCCTTCCCCGGAGCCCCCAAGGCGCTCGCCGTGGGGGCGGGGCTCATACTGGGGCCCGCGATTTACTTTCTCCTGGCCCACGTTACCGGTTCAGAGGGTTTCGGGCCGCTCAGGGAAACCATGGCGAAGCTCGCGGGGAGGCTTTTGAGGAAGAGGAAAAATGCGGCGGGGGACGTTGCCGCAAACGCCGGGGACGGTTACGAGAAGGGCGGGGACGATAGGGAAACGAGCGGGGACGGCAGGGAGAGGAGCCGGAACGAACGCGAGACGAGCGGGGACGGCAAGGAGAAGCCCGCGAAACTCGACGGCAAGGCCTGACAGCCGCCGAGAAAAGTCGGGGCGTTTCGGCTGGGACCGGAACCGCAGGGGAAACGGGCGAAAGGAACATGCCGCAAAATATTTTTTGAAGTTTCTGAAAATCGAAACCGGCGGAAACCGGCGGAAACCGGAGGAAACCGGCGGAAACCGGAGGAAACCGGAGGAAACCGGCGGAAACCGACAGATAATATTTCCGAGGGAGTCTTTCTAACAACCTGACGGAAGGGCAAGATCGCGAAAGGGGACGCCAAGCGCTCCGCAGACCGAACAAACTGCCGTAAACGGGGGTGTTTAGAGCGCTTGTTCAGCCTCCACGCCTCCCGTTCCCGCCGCCCCCCTTGCGGGCGAAGAGCAGGAAGACCGTCGTCAAGAAGATGACGCCTTCGGCTACCCTGGCAAAGACGAGCGAACGCCCGGCCAGGTCCACTCCGAAAAAATCGAAGTCCCCGATACTGGCGGAGGATGCCGCGAGTTCTGCAACTTCTCCCGGACTGGAAAGGAAGTGGAAGACCCTGACCGGGTTCATGTAGTTAATGAGGATTACGAAAAAAAAATGCCCGCTTTCTGGCGCGTGGTAAAGGCAAGCCCAAAACGCCCAGCTCGCCAGATAGCCGAACAGGCACCCGAGTACAGCCAACGAGCCTACGTACGTACCCGGAAAATCGCCTTCGCTAACTGTCCATCCTGCGACAAGCAACACTCCCCACGCCCAGACGGCCGGCAGCAGGAAATTCAGTTCGTCAGCAGGATTGTACTTAAGAACGAACGCATAGAGTACCGCGAGAAAAGTTGAGGCGACCGCTACGACGGCTGGAACGAGCAAAATCCTGGAAAGGCCGTTGGTATCGGGATGGTGGGTGGAATCGGTCATCGGTCGAACCTTGAGCAGTCGTCGCCGTCGCGCCGCATGAAGGGTCCGGAGCGGGGTTGCTCCTGATCCGCATATATTGTAATACAGCGATCCTAACCGACTCAATGAGACTGGGATATAAACCGAGCGGACGATTGTATTTTCGGGATGCGAGGCCGAAAACCTATCAGGATAAACGACGGATCCGACCGTTCGGAAGATACTGGCATGGGAAAAGCGCCATTCAGGTGCAAGGAAATTTTGGAGGAACACCATCATATCGAAAAGATATACATAACGGAAAGCTCTGTGAGTCCAAGGCGCCCAAACGCGCTGCCGAAATGCCGTCCCGCGACTCAGTCGCCGCAATGACTGAGAGCAAACTTTTGAACTTTAGGAAGCAAGCGGCTCAGTGACAGGCGAATACGGTTACATTTGTACGGCATTGTTTATCATAGACTGTCAGTCTAAAAGAATAACGTCTTTAATTTTGTATTCCTAAAAGTGAATAATAACCACTGGAGTCAATATGAAAAAAAATATTGCAAAAAAAATGTGTTTATATATAAATAACAAGAGAAATTATTGGATAGTTACTGTAATTCAAGAACATTACTGTATGTTTGCGTTGCGTAGCGTTGGACAACACCAGTTAATTGGACAATTGAAATTAACAAAAGTCATGGGCAATGATTGACAGGATTAAGTAGATGAGTTAAATCTTCTTGAAAAATATTAGGTTTGCGTTGCAATCGCTAAGTTAACCGGTTGAAGTTAAATACAAAATGCTGTCCGAGTTTTTGCATGCCTGCGTATATCAGGAAAAAAATTTATGGAACCAATTGAAGCGTAAAAGAGACTGGCGAAACCCGAAAGCCTAAACTGGAGAGAGAGTCAGTTCCGCGCGGCAATGGCCTCCGCAATCCGCTTTGGTGCGAGGGAGTTCTTAACGAGTGTAGATTTTCGTGCCCCGCTTCCCCTTCGGGGGTTGAACTTTACCGTGAACGCGGCCAGGGGCGCCTTTTCGTGCAGCAGAATAATAATCTTAAGCGAAGCGTCGCCAACCGGGGCGCGGGCGGCCGTAAGGAAATACGAGGGATCCCCTGCCCGGAGGGCCTGCGCGAGATCGCCGGACGGTCTGTCGGCTCCGTAAGGCAACCTGAAACCGCGTATGCGCGGGCGCGCCTTCTCCAGCCAGGCGCTTCCGTCCTCGGAATAGGGCCTGCAGGCAAGCCTTGCCGCGGCCAAGCAGATTCCGGCGGAGAAGGCCAGCCACTGCAAAAACCAGACGGCCAGGGTCCATCCGGAGCCGGGAGAAAGGCCCATGAAAACCCACGGGGCCGGGGCGCCAGAGAACGCCATGGCGGAAAGCGATGACGGTCTCGCGGCTATCGTAACGAAGCTCGAAGCGGCGACGGAAACCGCTTCCCGCAGCCCGGCCTCAGGGACGGCCGAGGGGCCGTACAGGGCCCCCGCCCAGCCGCACAGCGACAGGTAGAATCCGGCGGACCCGCCAAGCGCGGCCAAGGCCGCCGCGAGGACAGGCGATCTGGCGTGGGACGCCGTGACCGACCATCCAGAAAGAATGCCCGCCGCCCCCCCGTAGAAGAAACCAAGCGCGACGTTTGCGGATACGAGCGGCAAAAAAGCGGCTAACGCGGCGTAGAGGGGGGAAAGCAGGGCGGCGGCGAAGGCGGCCGAGATCGGGACGAGGAAGAGCGCCTCTATCCTGAATCCGCCTGACGGCGCGTAAAGGACGGCGTTTCGCGTCATATGGGTCTTACCGTTCACAGCGTCCTCCGGGACGCGGCCCCCTGGATAGGACCGCCGTCAGCACGTTTGCTATACGGGAACGAAGGGCGCCGGGGTCCACGGGGAAGCCGGGCCCACGCTATCCCACAGGCTATGAAAAGCGCGAGGTCCCTGGGGATTCTGACCCCCTCGGCTATCAGCTCCGAGGATCGTTTCGCGGAGTATTTTTCGGAAGCATCCTCGGAAGGGTTCTCGGATAGTTTCTCGGAGGGATTCTCGGAGTGATTCTCAGAGGGTATCATCGAGGGTTTCCCGTAAGGCGCCGGAGTCGGCGCGGTCGGGATACAATTTACCTTTGCGCCGGTGAGCCATACCGTAGCCGAGGCGTCCTCGGCATCTGCCGAAGCCCAAAGTTCGACCGCAAGGCAGGGAACCGAGCGCGAATCAACGACGGGCGCAAGCGCGGGATATTTCAGATCGCCCGAGCGCATGGCGTCAAGAAGCGAGCCGAGCCAGCCTTCGGGGCCGGCTGAGGCGCCGGTCGGCTGGACCGGATACCCGCACGTCCCGCAAACGCCGTCCGCGCCGCCGAACGTTCCGACGGCGCCGCCCGTTCCGGCGCCGCCGACCGCTGAACCGCCCGCGGGGGAGGCGGCTAACCGGCCTCCGGGGCCTTCGCCGCCGTCCGCGCCATGCTCCTCTCCGGAATCCGGCAACCTTGCGGCGCGCTTTCCGCCGTCGCCACCCGGCCCGCCGCAATCCCGGCCGCCCGGACGGCCCGCCCCGGGGACGAGCGGGGCCGCGCCCGGCGGCCGGTCCAGCCCGGTACCCCTCGGCCAAGCGAAGACTAAAAGTTCTCGTGCCTCGGGTACCGCCACGGCCCGGCAACCCAGGCGCAGCCTAACGAGCCAGACGCCCGACTTTTCTGAAAAGGGTTGCGACGCCATGCGCCAGGCGGCCAGAAAGGCGGCCGAAACGAGCGCGAGAGACGCGAGGGACCACAGCGCCGCGAGCCATCCGCCTGATATGCCCGCGCCGAAGAAGGGGTAGCTCTCACGGGAGGCGTCTGCCAGGATCAACCCCAGCATGAGCCGCGGCCCCGGCGGAAGGCAGTCGGGGAAGGAGGCCGCCCCGGCAAAGAGCCTCTCGGAGAACAGGAAAACGTTCCAGCCGAAACCCAAATCCAGCTCCAGCCTCGGCGCCCAGCTGAGGTACAGCCCAGCGCGCGCCCCCGCTGCGGAGGAAATCCCGCAAGCCCAGGGTCGGCGGAGCCGGAGCGCCATGGTCGCCTGCCGGGCCAGGCACGCCGTTACCGCGAGCCACGCGGCGAACGAGGCGGCCCTGAACCAGGCATAGGGAAACATGAAAGTCGCGGCGGCATGGAAGTGCCAGAACACGGTGGAGGCCAGCGCCGTCGCCAGCGCGGGCACGGCGATGGCCGTCGCGCGGGCCCGGCCTGACGGACCGGGGCAGCGGGCCGCTCCCTCCCGGCGGCCTCCCGTGGGCCGGGACGGCGCGCGCGCCCGGTCCTGGCCCTCTCCGGCAGACGGGAGTGGTCCGGCAGGCGCTGTTTCGACGCCAATATGGCAGCAATGGCGGGTACGCATCGGCATGGGCATCAGTCGGTTTGGCCAGCCGGGATTTGCGGGGACGCGCCGCAGGGGAACGAAAGCCCCTATGCCTCCCGGCCGCTCCCCCGGGCGGGGCGGCGCGCCCTGGCCTCGCGGTGGACGGTTATGGCGACCGTCCAAGA
>JAIRZX010000356.1 GCA_031267005.1 Deltaproteobacteria bacterium | reverse complement strand
TTGGCCTTGATGACTACCAGCTCCTCGTCGCCCTGGGCGTTGACCTCGGGATCCGCCGCCGGGACCTCGCGGGTGAAGACCCAGTGGCCGATGCCGGCCTCCTGGGCGGGGAACCTCCGGTCCTGCGGCGAGGCGGCCCACTCGGGCTCCCCGACGGGTCGGAACATGAGATAGCTCACCGACACCTGGACGGGCGGGCCCGGGGGGCCCTCGAGGGTCATGATGTTGTGGGCCCTCGCCGCGAGCTCGAAGTTGCGCCTGAGCTCGCCCGGGCCCTTGTCGTCCAGTGGGGCGCGGAGGCGGTCGAAGCCCCACAGGAATGAGTCCTCGGCAGGGGAGACGAGCCAGATCTCGGGCGCCGCGGAAGGATCCGAGGGGGGCAGGAAGGCGGCTGGCTCGGGAGCTTCGGAGCCGGCGCTGGGCGCCGCGGCCTGGGGAGCGGCCCCGGGCCTCAGTATCCAGGCCACTATCTCTGCCTGGGCCCCGTCCCCATCCTTCAGCTCCTCCACGATGCTCATGCCGCTGAAGACCTCCCTGGCCCGGGCGACGAGCTCCCTGTCGGAGTCCAGCGCCGCCTGGTAGCGGATCTTCAGGGTCAGCCCCGGCGGGACCCAGTTGAAGAGGTCCACGTCGTCGCCGTAGGACACCGCCCCCTCCGTCACCTCGGCCTGGGACTTCAGATCGGTGGAAGACACGACCGTCAGGCGCGCCTCGGGCGCCTCGGGGTTCCCTTTCAGAAAGACCGTGCCGGGGCCCACGCCCGCCAGGAGACCGGCGTTCAGCTCGGCAAGGCGCTTCCCTTCCCGGTCGAAGGCCTGGAGCACGGTGTAGACGTAGCGCCCGCCTTCCGCGCCCTCGAATACCTGGCGGTTGACAGTGCCTTCCACGACGGGGGTCTGGGCGCCGTGGCCGGCCTCGTTCATGTAGGCCTTGGTGCGGTGTGCCACGTGCTGCCAGGTGTCCCCGGGCCGCGCGGCGTTTAAGGCCCTGGCCCAGGACCAGGTGAAGATGCCGTAGCCCTTGCCGTCGGGGGTGGCGTACTCGGTCGCCTTCTGCTCCAGGTTGGCCGAGCCGATGGAGATGTAGTCGCCCAGCCCGGACGGGGCCGGCTTCCTTTCCATGAAGGAGTCGGGGTTGACCCTGCCGTCCACCGGGGCGCCCCGGGTGGGGAGAGCGTCGGAGCTTCTCGTGATGGTGGCGGAGTGGCAGGAGTCGGAGACGAAGACCACCAGGTCGGCCTTGGCGCGAAGCGCGGCCACGAGCTCGTTTACGCGGTCGTCTATGAGATCGTAGTCGTCGGGGTTGTCGCGGGCGGCCTCCGCCGCGGCCCTCGCGGCGCTCTCGGTGGCGGGGGCCGCGCAGGCGGAGGCCTTGGTGGTGTTCACGCCCGACCGGGACCCGTAGGTGACCAGGGTCGAGTCGAAGCCCCTGGGCCCGTCGTCGAGGTTCAGGTCGCAGGTGGTGGACCCGTGCCCGGAGTACTGGACGTAGACCTGGTCGCCGGGCTGGATGCGGCCCGCCAGCTCCGTCATGGCGCCTATGACGCCGCTCCGGGTGGCCTGCTCGTCGGTGAGCGTGGCCACGTTCCCGGCGGGGAAGCCCAGGCGGTCGGTCAAAACCCCCTTCATGAGCTCCACGTCGTTCAGGCTCCCGGAAAGCGGCCTGAAGACCTCGCTCGTGTAGGCGTTTATCCCGATAAGGAGCGCGTGCTTGTCGGCCGCGGCGGGCGCCGGGGCCGCGAGGGCGGCCGCGAGCGCCAGGACGGGGGCGGCGAGGAGGCTCGCCGCTCCGGGCCCGGCCGGCCGTCCGGGAACTTTTGGTGGCATATATGGACCTCCGCTTGTGGATTGGGGAGTTCTGGCCGGGTTCGCGCCCAGCCCCCCGGGAGCGGGCCGCGCCGGAACGGGGAAAGCCTCCGGGCGGCCGGCGCCCGCCTCGCGGCCTGGACCGTCCGGAGCCGTCCGGAACGATACCGGAGTTGTCCGGAACGATACCGGAACCGTCCGGAGCCGTCCGGCGGACGGGCGGAAAAAGGCCGGGCGCGGCAAGGCGCCGCAGGCCGCGCGGGGGATCAGGGGAAGGAGGGCGCGGCGGGGTCCCGGCCGGGGAACTCAGTTCGTAAGCAGGCTGTAGTTTACTGAGGACTGGGTGGTGTTTATTACGCGGAGCTTGAACTCCCCGGTCCAGCGCGGGGTCCACTCGCACATCCCGATATGGGTGCTGTCGCGGTCCGAGGCCACCGTGTTGCCGTTCTCGTCCTTGACCACGAGGTCTATGTCGTGCTCGCCTTCGGCGACGGCCATGGCCACCGCCCTCTCGTGCCCCCTGAAGGCGATGGTGTAGACGTCTATGGCGTTGCCGCGGACCCTGTCGTAATGCTCGGTGCCGCCCCGGAGGCTCTGCCGTGTCTTGGTGGCGGAGGCCTGGGCGTCTATGGCCATGGCCAGCTGCTCGTTGTTGGCGGTCCGGGCCAGCTGGGCGGCCTCGGCGAAGAGCGCCTGCGGCTCGTAGGGGGACTTCCCGGAAGGGGGGGACGCGTCGGCGGCCGCGTCCCCGCCCTCGGTCACTTTCGCGCGTTCCGAGCGCGTCAGGCCTTCGGCGCGCAGGATTTCCGCGGCGGCGGCGAGGCCCATTGCGGAGCCGTCGGCGCGGGCCTCGTCCGCGAGGCGGGTGGCCAGCGCCACCCTCTCAATGGAATGGGCGGCGTCGGACACGGTGGCGGGCTCGTCGTCGATGTTGGCGCCTTGGCCATCCGGGGCGGCGGGCGCGGCGGGGGCCGCCGCGGGGGCGTCCTGCGCGGAAAGCCCGGAAGCCGCGGCGAGGGCCAGGCCCCCGGACAAAGCCAGCGCGAGCAGGTACATGGAACGCATCGGTGTGCTCCTTGGCATGGATGGCGGCCGGGGGCCGCACGTTAGGGGTTGCGGGGGCCCCCCGCGGCGCGGGCGGAGGGGTTACGGCGCGGCCCCCGGCCGCTGGCTAAGGGCCTGCGGCCGGGCGTTGGAGGCGGGCGCCCGTTTCCTGGATCTCAAACAAATTACGGGCTTCCGGGGTTTTTGTCAAGCGGGGCCGCGCTTCCAAAGGCTGGCCGCGGCTTCCGGCGCCGGAAGCCCCGTCTTTCGGGCACGGGAAGGCGCCGCGTGGCCTTCCTGGGCGTTCCGGCGGTTAACGCGCGAGACCTTGCGGGCCCGGGGCCCCGCAGACACAGCACGTGACGTGCCAACGGGGCCTTCCGGCCCGCGATCCCTCCGGAACCCTTTCCCGGGGCGGACGGAGCAGCCGCAAGCCAGAAGGGAGCGGCAAGCGGGCGGCGGATAATTATGTGGCGCCTCGAAGGTTCCGCGGGTACTAATTGCCCTCGCGGCCCGCCCGGCCCT
>JAIRZX010000336.1 GCA_031267005.1 Deltaproteobacteria bacterium | reverse complement strand
GGCCGCGTCAGCCCCGCCAAAGCAATATTAAACTGTTTCCCCCGCGCCCGCAATACGCCCTCCGTCGCCCCCGCCACCTTTCCCTCGCCCCGCGTCGCCCCCGGCGCCCCCCCCCCAGTGGCGCCCGCCGCCGGGCCGGGGACGCCGGAGGCGTCCCGGCGGCGCCGGCCCGACGGTGCCCCGCCGGAAAGGGGGAGGTTCTTTAAGAGTCCTTTCAAGAGGCGGCGCCCGGCCGCCGCCGCGGCCCTTTCCGCACCGGAGCGCCTCCGAGCGCGGGACGCTTCCAAACTGCCGCCTGCGGCCCCCGAGAAGGCCGGCGCCCGGGCCCCGGGGTTCTGGGAAGGCTGCGCGGGGATGCTCTCCAAGGGGAAACGGGGATTGGCAAGCCGCCGGGGGCAGCCGTCCCGGGACCGGCCCAAGTTCCACGAATGTGATCTCCCGCGTGAAACCGGCCCCAGGCCCAAGGCATGGTTACGCCGCGAAAACCCTCGCCTCCCATACGCCCTCATCGGGAACCCCAGAGCCCGCCGGCAAGGTATCCGTCCACGCGGTTGAAGACAGCCTCCCCAGCGGATCCGGGGCGGCCCGCCTCTTAACCCGGTACCGCCTTGCCTTGAACCCCCGTACCCCGCACTCTCGCCTGCCGAAGCCCGGTTCCAGCCTGACGCGGGACCGGCCCCCCGCCCGAGGCCGCGAAAGGACACGCTCGAATACCCCCCCGGCGGATCTATGGCCCCCTCCCCCCGCATGGAGCGTCCGGCGTCGAAGGGGGCGGCTGGGTTTTCGCGGCGGAATCATCTTTACAATTCCGGCGGCCGTTCCAGCGTTTCCGCCCACCACGCAGTTCAGAAGGCCGCCTTTTCCCGACCGGCCCGCGCCGGCTTTGGCTACTATATTTTCTGTAATTGACTCTTCCCCGTCCGGATTATTTCCGCGCGCCCGGCCGCGGCCCGCCTCGACGCCGCAGGGAACTACCGGCGCCTGTCCGCCGCGGCAAAGAATCGCTGCGGCGCGAATCGACGCGATCGCGCGAATCGACGCAAACCTACATTTTTCGCGGTTTTTCGCGGAACTTCCCGTCCCCGCTTGACTTGAGCGCCGCAGACGGTTTTCCGGCGGCCCCGCGGGCGACTCCGGTTTTCCCCTCCGCGGCGTCCTCCGCTTTCCCGCGCAGCGCGGCAAGCGGCGGCACCCCCCTGCCCGGGGCCGTTTCGCCGCGGAATTCCCCCTCCCCTGCATACCCTTCGCAGACTCTTCCCCGCCCGCCAGGCCGCATTCGGGGCCCGGGCCCGGACGCGGTATTTCCGGTTAAGGATCGATTCCCTCCCCCCCGCAAAGCCGGGGCGCCGTTTTCGGACGCGGAAGCGCCCGACTCCGCCAGCGGATCGCCCGCGCCCAGGCCCTTACGGTGATTTTCCCCACGGTAAGTACCGCTCCTTAAGGACTCATTCCTATTAATCTGACATATCCCTTGTCCATCAAGCTACAAATAAATTGGAAATTCATAAAGCCTTTGCTTGAAAGCCGTTTTCTAGTTGAATTATCCGCCATTACTACCAGATAAGCGCCGCGGGATGCCCAAAACGCCCGGCACCCCCCGAAAACGGGGGACCGCCGCGAAAGGGCCCGGGGGGTTCGCGAAAGCGCGAAAATTATTTTCTCCTTTAATTCCAACAACTTAGCCCCTCAGCCCGCCGGACCCTAATTTTCGAGTTTTTTTGAGTTTTTCCGAGATTTTCCTCTCTAGTTGCTACGCCGCCCAAGGGCACAACATTCTCAATAAACGGCCCGCCCCGCAGGGCAAGCCCCCCCGGGCCCCTTGGAAACCGCGATTCCCGGGACGGCCTGGCCCCGCCGCCCTGGAACGGGAGTACAGAGCGGGCGCGGCTTTGCGGCGAGAGGCCGTCGTTTCAACAAGAAAGCTCGCCCCGCTCGCTTTTCTCCGCGCGGGAGGGGTCTTGTCAACTGCCCCGGGATCGATTATCTTTGCCCTGGAGCCTCGTAACGGCCTTTTTTTTTCGCTTTCTCCCCGCCGTCCGAAGCCCCCCGAAACCCCCCTCAGGAACATCCCCGAAAACATAAGCCCTTAGGTGTCGACCGTATGGAAATCCAGCATCATGGCGCGGGAGAGCTGTCTTCCGAACTCGGGCCGCTGTGGCCCGAGGCGAAACAGATCCTCTCCGACAAGCTCCTGGGCGACCGCCTGTCGCCCCAGCAGTACGGCGCCTGGATCGAACCCCTGTTCGTGGTGCGCGCCGGAACGGCCTCCGTGCAGATAGTCTCGCCAAACGAGTTCTTCCACCGGTACGTTACCTACCATTACCGCAAGGAGATAGAGTCGGCCCTGCGGGAGGGCGCCTCGCGCGAGGGGGTGGAATCCCTGCAGGTGAAGTTCACCTTCACCGCGAGCCGGCCAGCGCCCAGAGTGCCAAGCGACCTCATAAGGGAAGGGTTCCCCGTCAGGGACTTCGACGATCTGGAGCCCTTCGGCGGCGGCAAGCCCCGCGACCTCCTTGAGGGCTA
>JAIRZX010000327.1 GCA_031267005.1 Deltaproteobacteria bacterium | reverse complement strand
CTCTTCACCAGGTCGACCGCGGCCCTCATGGCGGCGGGCTCGGAGGCGGGCCGCCCGCCCGCGCTGGCGTCTGCCTTCGGGGTCACCGGGTCCATGCGCGGCCTCCCGGCCCTGCCCGGCGTGAGGGCGGAGATAGAGGCGGTAGTGGGATCCGGGGGCTCGCCCGGGGTGCTCTCGGGCGAGGGGACGCTGGACGCCGCCTTCGACCGCGCGGCGCTCGCCAGGGGCCTCGGGGCCGGAGCGCCGGTCGTGCACGTGGCCAGCCACTTCGTGCTGGATCCCGCAAGCCTCGAGGGCTCCTTCCTGGTCCTGGGCGACGGCGGCGCGTTAAGCCTCCGCGAGATCAGGGAATCCCCCGATCTGGACTTCGGCGGGCTGGATCTCCTGACCCTTTCCGCCTGCGAGACCGGCGCCGGGTCCGGCGCCCGCCGCGACGGCAGGGAAGTGGAGAGCCTGGGGGAGATAGTCCAGCGGGCCGGAGCCTCCGCCGTGCTGGCGAGCCTCCTCAGGGTGGACGACGCGTCGGCCCCGGCGCTCATGCGCGAATTCTACCGCCTCCGCTACGTGGAAGGCCTCGGCAAGGCGGAGTCCCTGCGCGGCGCCCAGTTGAGCGTCATGCGCGGGGAGGGGGCAGGACCGGCGGGGGAGCGCGGCACCCCCGTGAGCGGCGCCGGGCCCGCCCTGACGAGGTCCGCCCCGTCCGCCTGGGAAGGCGGGGGGTTCTCGCACCCGTACTTCTGGGCGCCGTTCGTCGTCATGGGCGACTGGAGGTGACCCGCGCTGAGGGGCCCCGCCCGGAGCGGACGGGCCGCGCGGAACGCCCACCCCGTCGGCAGGGCCGGCCGCCCAGCCCAGCCCAGCCCAGCCCAGCCCAGCCCAGCCCAGCCTAGCCTAGCCTAGCCTAGCCTAGCCTGCCCAAGCCTAGCCCCGCTTTCCCTTTTTTCCCGTCCCGAAACCACCTCAACCCATCGCTCAAGGGAACCCCCCCATGGAAACACGCCCCGGCGGAAAGCGCCGCCGCCCAGGCGCGGCGGCTCTGTCTATTGCCATTGTCGTCGCCTTCGCCTTCGGCCTAGCGGCGGCGTTCGCCCAACAGCCGCTTTCGGCACAGGCCGTGAAGGCTTCCGAGCGGGACCGCCTCGCCCTCGAACTCGCTGAGCGCGAGCGCGCCCTCGGGGCTGACCACCCCGACACCCTCAGCGCGAAACACTCCCTCGCGGAGTCCCTGTACGACCTCGGGGAATATGCCGCCGCGCGGGACGCGAGCGCCCAGGCCGCCGAGGCCAGGGGGCGCGTGCTCGGTCCGGACCATCCCGAAACTCTCGCGTCGATGTCAATTCTCGGAACATCATTCCTCGGGCTCGGCGACTACGCGGCGATGCGGGATATTTTCGTGAAAGTTGCCGATTCCAGCGAACGGTCCCTCGGCCCCGATCATCCCGACACGCTTGCCTCAAAACATAACCTTGCAATGGCGCTGAACGGGCTGGGAGAGTCCGCCGCCGCCCGCGACATCTATGAGCAGGTGGCCGCCGGCATGGAGCGGGCCCTCGGGCCCGATCATCCCAACACGCTTATCTCAATAAACAACCTCGCAAACACGCTGATGAAGCGGGGAGAGTACTCCTCGGCCCGCGGCATCCTTGAGAAACTGGCCGCCGCCAGGGAACGCCTCCTCGGCCCCGATCACCCCGACACGCTGGACGCGAAAAACAACCTCGCAATCGCCCTGATAGAGCTGGGAGAGTACGCTGGGGCCCGAGACGTCTTCGGACAGGTGGCCGCCGCCACGGAACGGACCCTCGGCCCCGATCACCCCGACACGCTCGACTCTAAAAACAACCTCGCAAGCGCGCTGGGAAGGCTGGGGGAGTACGCGGCGGCCCGCGGTATCCACGAGCAGGTGGCCGCCGCCAGGCAACGGGCCCTCGGCCCCGATCATCCCCGAACGCTCAGGGCAAAGAACAACCTTGCGAACGCGCTGATGAAGCTGGGAGAGTACGCCGCGGCCCGCGACATCCACGAGCAGGTTGCCTCCGCCATGGAGAGGACCCTCGGTCCCGATCATCCCTCCACGCTTACCTCAAAAAGCAACCTTGCAAGCGCGCTGAAAGAGCTGGGGGATTACGCCGCGGCCCGCGACGTCAACGAGCGCGTGGCCGCCGCCAGGGAACGGACCCTCGGCCCCGATCACCGCGACACGCTCGCCTCAAAAAACAACCTCGCGAACGCGCTGGCGGAAATGGGAGAGTTCGCGGCAGCCCGCGACATCCTCGAGCGGTTGGCCGCCGCCAGGGAACGGGCCCTCGGCCCCGATCACCCGGCCACGCTGGAAACGAAAAATAACCTCGCGCTCGCGCTGAGTGAGTTGGGAGCGTTCGCCGCGGCCCGCGACATCCTCGAGCAGGTGGCCGCCGCCAGGGAACGGGCCCTCGGCCCCGATCATCCCGAGACGCTCCGCGCCCAACACAACCTCGCGGGAGCGCTGTCCGGGCTGGGAGAGTACGCCGGAGCCCGCGACATCTTTGCTAAGGCGGCCGCCGCCCTGGAGCGAGCCAAGGGACGGGAGCACCCGGACACGCTGAGTTCAATGAACAATCTGGCGAACGTCCTGTCCCAGCTCGGGGAGGAAGCACGCGCTGGAGAGATTCATTCGCGCAACGCAGAGATCTGGGAGCGCGTCCTGGGGCCCGATCACCCTGGCGCCTTGGACTCTAAACGAAATCTGGCCATGACCCTGAATTCGCTCGGCGAATTCGAGGCCGCGAAAGATATGCTGTCAAGCGTCCTTGAGTCAGCCGCCAGGAACTACGGGCCGGACCATCCGCTGGTTGCCAGCGCGGCCACCGCCCTGGGCCTAATCTTCGCCAGCCACGGGGACATGGCTGATGCCGCGTTTTTCTTGAAGATTGCCGTGGAAAGCGCCGAGAAGTCGCGGGGGCAGCTGGATTCCCTGGACGTGGATCTCAGGCGGAGCTACCTGCGGACGGTCGAGGAAACCTACTACGCGCTGATCGGAATCCTCCTCAGAGCAGGCAGGACGGCAGAAGCGCTCGCGGTGCTCGATCTGCTGAAGGAGGACGAGCTCCGCCAGCTCGACACGGGCGCGGCGGCCTCAAAGCGCCGGCTCTCCGGACCTCCCGGCCATTCGCGGGCCGGGGTTTCCCTTGAGGCCGCAACTCCCCCTGAAGCCGGGGCTCCCCATGACGCGGGGGGGCCGGGTCCCGGAGCCTTCCCCGCCCCGGCGGCGGGCGCCGCGGGAGGGACGCCGCCGACCGGATCGGAGGAAGGCCCCGGGGAAGCGGCAGAGGGCGGCCGGGCGGGCGACGCCGAATCCGAGCTGCTTTTCAGGGGCACCGCCGACGAGGCTCCCCGCCTCGCCTACAGGGAGGCCGCGCTGGCCCTCCGCGAATTATGGACTCGTCGCCGAGAGCTTACGGCCGGCCGCGGCGCGAATGAGCTTTCCGGCGCGGATGCCCGGCTGCTCGCCGAGGCTGAATCAGGCTACGCGAAAGCGTCCGGGACCTTGTCCGGACTGTGCTCGGGCGCCGCGGCCCGAAGGACGCCCGCCATGGGCGGCGCGGCCTCCCCCGCCTTACTCGGCGCGGAGTCCCCCGCCGCCGCGCGCCTCCGGGAGCGCCAGTCCGCGCTCGCGTCCTCCGGCGGGGGCGCGGCCGTACTCTACGCCGTGTCGGCCGGGGACGCCCTGCACCTTGTAGCCGTGACGCCGGGCGGCGCAGCGGTCAGGGAGTCCGCCGTGCCGAGGGAGGAGCTCGCGCGGCTGGTCGCCGAATTCAGGAGGGATCTCGGGAACCCGGCAAGCGACCCGAGGCCGACGGCCAAAAGGCTCTACGACGCCGTCGTGGGGCCGGT
>JAIRZX010000281.1 GCA_031267005.1 Deltaproteobacteria bacterium | reverse complement strand
GGGCGGCTCCGGGGCATAGCGCCCCGCGCCGCCCTGGCTCCTGGACACAGCGAAAACCTAACGCATTGCCCGCGCCCTAGGCCTGAGCCCGGCGCGCGAGGAACATCCGGGGTCACCATGGACAGCCGCAGCGCTCACGAGAAGATAGTCCTGGAATTCAAGAGGGTCGACAAGGACCCGGACTGGCCGCTCCCGGCCCGAGGCTCCGAGTGGGCCTCGGGGCTGGATTTGGCGGCCGCCGTGGAGGGGGAGCTGACCATGTCCCCCGGCGAGATAAGGCTCATACCCACTGGCTGGGCGGTGGCGGTGCCCCACGGCTACGAGGGGCAGGTGCGGCCCAGGAGCGGCGCGGCGTCGAAGCGGGGGCTCACGGTCATAAACACCCCCGGCACGGTGGACTCCGACTACCGGGGCGAGATCTCGCTCGCCATGGTTAATTTGAGCGGCGCGAGCCAGAAGATCGCCCGGGGCGACCGCCTGGCCCAGCTGGTCATCGCCAAGGTCGAGCGCCCCAAGGTGGTTTTGAAGGAGGAACTCTCCGAGACCGGCCGCGGCGAGGGCGGCTTCGGATCGACCGGGGTCTAGCGGTGAGGTTCTGCGTCCTCGCGAGCGGGAGCTCCGGAAACGCCCTCTGGGCCGAGGCGGGCGGCTCCGCCATCGTAGTCGACAACGGGCTGTCGCTAAGCGAGTTCCGCCGCCGCGCCGGACTGCGCGGCCTGTCCATGGACAGGGTCCGCGCGATACTCCTCACCCACGAGCACACCGACCACCTTTCGGGAGTGGGGACCCTCTCCCGCGCCTGCAGGGCGCCGGTCTACTCCTCCCCCCTGACGCTCGCCGCCGCGCGGGCCCGCGCCGAGAGCGGCGCCTTCGACGGCCGGGACGTTTCGCCCGGCGAGAGCTGGAGCGTGGGGCCCTTCAAGGTCCTGCCGGTGCCCGGCTCCCACGACTCGGCAGAGCACCTGCATTACGTGATTTCCAGCGAAACCGCCGCGCTGGGCGTGGCGACCGATCTGGGCGTCGTGACGGAAAAGGTCATGGAGGCCTTCCAGGGCCTCGACGCGGCGGTCCTCGAATTCAACCACGACACGGCCATGCTCATGACTGGCCGTTACCCGGTCTTCCTGAAGCGTAGGCTGAGGGGGCCGAAGGGCCACCTTTCCAACGACGAGGGCGCGGAGTTCCTTGCGGGCATAAACCACCCGGGCCTCAAATACGCCGTCCTCGGCCACCTGTCCAGGAACAACAACCTCCCCGAGCTCGCCTTGGAGGCGGCCCGCGCGGCCGTGGAGGGCGGCCCCGGCTCCCCCGAGATTCTCGTGGCCTCCCACGACACGCCCACGCCTTTTTTGGAGATCTGAGCCCCCCCGGGTCCCTGGGTATGCGCCTCCGCAGCCTCGGCGCGGGCTCGGCGCTCCGCTTTGCAGCGCGGCGCCTGCCGCCTTTCCTGCCTCGGGCTTGGGAGCCGCTGTGCCTCCAGCCTTTCCTGCCTCGGGCTTGGGAGCCCGGTGCCTGGCGCCCTTCCCGCCGAGAGCTTGGGAGCCTTGCCGCCCCTTAAACACCGCGTAGGAGACGCGCTGGAAAATTGCTTTCGTGGGCCGTACGGGCTTCCCGTCAGCTTCGCTCACCCTGCGGCGGGCCAACAGCCCAGCGGCGAATTCGGCGGGCCTTCAGCCCCTCGGGGAACGCGGCGTGGCTTGAGTTGCGGGGAGGCGGGAGAACGGGCCGGGGCTTGGAAACGCTAACGGCTCAACCAGCGCCGCCCTATAGTTATAGCCTTCCGCGAAGGCTGGCTGTCTAGGCATTCCCGCCACGGGAGGCCGGGAAGGGGGTTGCCACGTCCTTTTCCCGGAGCCCGCTCAAATGCTTGCCGACTGGCGCCGCGACGGCCCGGGCCGAACTCGAGCTCCATTCTTTCGCCCCGCCCGCGATCCAGTCCCCCAGCCCCGGGCCCGGCGGGAGGACGAGCGAGGCGTCGCCGGGGTACAGCCCCGCACGGATGTTAAGAGGGACGTAAGAGGGGTAGCCGATGAATTTACGGCAACCCCGCTTCAGGAAACGCGTAAGATCCTTGGCCTCGTGGGCCGTCCATGTAGCCAACCACTTCCTGGGTTCCGATCGCTTCGCCCGGGTCGCCGTCCCGCGCGCGGCCAACCACCTCCCCGAACCATTCCGCGATGGCGTACCCGCCCGTAAGCTAATAAAAGTACTTCTCGTCGGGTTCGTCCGCGTTGGCGGCGTCAGCGGCGTCCAGGGCCTGTTTTTGCAACTCCCGGAAGTCGAGAATCCTCTCGGCCCCGCGGAAGAGGTCCGGCGCGCCCCTGCAGGCTTTCGGCGATGAGTCCATGAGGACTGCCGCGCCTTCGGGACCCCTGTAGCCGTGCCGGAGGGCCAGGTCCCAGGCTAGCTTTCCTGATTGGGTCAAATCTCCTCCGACCGGGGTCACCCGTTCCGGGCCCTGGGCCGCCGCCTGGGAGTCCCCGTGGGGATGGGGCTGGCCGGCGAGGGGGAAGGAGGAGGCGGTGAGGCAGACGACGGCCTTACCCCCATCCCTGGTGTTCATTGCCGGGTCCCGCTCCGCCGGGACTATCTCGGTTTCCCTGATCTCCTGGCAGGGGGGCTCCTCCCCGGCGGAACCGTCCTGGCCTTTCCCGGCAGGCCTCGGACGGCCCCCTCCCTGTACCGGGCGGCCATTGCAGCCCGGGCGGCGTCGTTCGGGTCTCGCTTTTCCCGCGTCCGCCGGGAGTCGCTTTAACAGTTCCTTGAAGACGAAGCTCCCGCCTCGTCCACGGCCTTCCGCAGATTGACGGCGGCGAGGCCGGGCGGCCCAGAGGGCGGCCTTGCCGCCGCAGGCGCCGTTACGCGCGGCCTCAAGCGCCGCCGCGAGAAGCGACTCCGGCGGGGGCGGGGGAGGGGCTTAGGGCGGCGGGGGGGCCCGGCTTGCTTCTGTCCGCCCCCCCCCCGCGCCTTTCCGGAGGCGCCCTCCGTCTTGGGTCCGGCCTTGCCTTGCCTTGCCTTGCCTGACCTTTCCTTACATTACTTGACGTCACTGCAAAAAGTCATTCTGGACCCGAGTTTCGTTCGCTAGGGCAACAAACCGTCGAAATTGGTCTTT
>JAIRZX010000274.1 GCA_031267005.1 Deltaproteobacteria bacterium | reverse complement strand
GGGCGGCTCGGAGGGAGGCCGGGGAGGAGGGGAGGGCGGCTCGGAGGGAGGCCGGGGATGAGGGGAGGGCGGCTCGGAGGGAGGCCGGGGAGGAGGGGAGGGAGGCCGGGGATGAGGGGATGTCGGCGGCGGAGGGAGGGCGGGGGAGGAGGGGAGGACGGCTCGGAGGGAGGCCGGGGATGAGGGGAGGACGGCGGCGGCGGGAGGGCGAGGGAGGCAAAGGGGTTTGGAAGGCGGGGCGAATTTTCTCAAATGGGCGTTTCCTCATGCTGCTACTATTGAGGAAAGCCTGCGGAAGCGGTATCTTCTGCGGGAAAGCGAGCATCGTGTAGGGGGCCGAACGCCGACCGGCCGGTCGACCTGGCCAGGGGGCTGGCTGGCGATAAGCTGCCCCGCCGCGGAGCGGAAGGCCTGGCGCGGGGGGGACGAAGGCTGACCGGCGGTCTGGCACAGGGCAAAGTTCCCCCGCGAACGGATTCGACGGCGGCGGTCGGGGCGTCAGGGGACAGCAGGCGCGGCGAGATCTCAGCCCCGTCCCGGATGCGGTTGGCAGCTTTTAGGAACTCCCTGCGGGAAAAAAGGGTGTCTTTACAGGCTTAAACCTCTGAACCGTCGGAATTTCCAGTAAAAAACCTGGCTTTTTTTTTGTTCATGGCCAATAGCCGCCGGAAGCCCGCAAAAATTAGCCGAAGCCCGCCGAAGCACGCGAAGATTGCCGAAGACTGCCTATGCCGGGCCGGGCCGGGCCGCAGAGGAGTCCGGGCGCCGGGACGCGCAGGAAAGGCGACGGACCCGCAGGAAAGGAAGAGACCCCATGACCGAAGACGAAGGACTTTCGCGGCGCGCGCCGGACGGGAGAACCGGGGAGCGCATCGGCAGGGAGCGCCGGGGATTGCCGCGGGAGGCGCTGGAACGCGCCCAGGGGGCCCTGATGGGGCAGCTGGCCGGGGACGCCCTGGGGAGCCAGGTGGAGTTCATGGGGCCGGGGGCGATCCGGGAGTCTTGGCCGGAAGGGGTCACGAGGATCCTCCCCGGGGGGGTCTGGGGGACCCTGCCGGGACAGCCCACCGACGACTCCGAGATGGCCCTCGCGCTGGCCCGGGACATAGTTTCCGAGGGCTCGTACTCCCCCCGGAGCGCCCTCAGGGCCTACGGGGCGTGGTTCCGGTCCGGGCCATTCGACTGCGGGAACACGGTCGCTTCCGCCCTCTCGGGAACTCCCAGGCCCGAGAGCCAGGCCAACGGCGCGATGATGCGGGCGAGCCCGCTCGGCATAGCCGGGGCCGGGCTTCCCCTGGAGGAGGTGGCCCTCATGGCGGCCGAGGACGCCAAGCTCACGCACGTGAACCCTGTTGCCGTCCAGGCGAATTCCCTGTACGCCATGGCCGTAGCCCGCGCGGTAGAGCGCGGCCCGGAGCCGCGCGAGCTCTACGGGCTCGTGGCGGGCTGGGCACAAGAAGCCGGGGTGGACGGCGCCCTCATGGACGCCGTGGAGGCGGCGGGGTCGTCGAAGCCCGCGAGCTACACGAAAAGATCGGGGTGGGTGCTCATTGCCTTCCAAAACGCCCTTTACCGGCTGGCCAACTCCCCGTCCTTCGAAGACGGGGTCTCCCGGACCGCGGAGGAGGGGGGCGACGCCGACACCAACTGCGCCATCTGCGGCGCGCTCCTGGGCGCGGTCCACGGGCTGAAGGCCGTGCCGGACCAGTGGGTGCGGGCGGTTCTGACCTGTTTCCCGCGCGAGGGACCGGGGGTCCGCCGCCCGCGGCCGGCCGCGTACTTCCCCGGCGACGCGATGTACCTCGCCGCGAGCCTCATCGGGGTGGATTTGAGGCGGTAGAGCCTTGGAGGGCCGGAAGGGCCTTGGAGGGCCGGAAGGGCCGGAAGGACCGAGTGCGGGAAGCCGCGGAAGGCGCGGACGTCCGGAGGGACCGTAAAGGCCGTAAGGACGGGAAGGGCAGAAGGGCTGAAAGGAGGAATGGGGGGAGGAACTGAAGGCCGGAGGGAGATGGAGGCCGGAGGGAGATGGAGGCCGGAGGGAGCTGAAGGGGTTGGGTGAGCTGAACGGGCTGAAAGCCGTAAGCGACGGCCTGTAGGCGCTCCCGCCTCTGCGGACGGGCGCGGCCCCGCTCCTCCGGGGCCCGTGGACGGTTTCCCCGGAGCCTGGGGCCGGGCCCGGAGCCTTCCGCGGGCGTGGCGCGGGGCGGAAAATGGGCGGACTGGTTTGACGCCGATCACAAAGGCCATTGGAAACGCCCGGTTTCCTTGATCGGAGTCACCATTCTGCTATCATTGCCTTGATGGCGTCGGCGCTTGGCCGACGCCGCGTCCGGCCGGGTCGCGAGGCGGGGCGAAATGCCCCCAAGCGCCTCCGCGCCGCCCGGCGACCATGGAGGTGATGCATGCCTCTGGCCCGTAAGCCCTTCCCCCGCCTTTTTATCCCGCTCGCCGCGGCCCTGGCCGCTTTCGCGGCCTTCGCGGCCGACGTGTCCCAAGCCCAGGGCACCGCCCCTAACTCCGGATTCACCATCGAGAGCCAGCCCGGGGACACTCCCCCCACCCTCAAGTACAAGGCGGCGCTGAGGCTGTTCGCGAGCGTGCAGGCCGTCCACAAGTTCTGCTCCGATTGCGGGGACCTGGACGCCTGGCAGCACTACGAGCGGCGCAACGGCACCACCATAGGCCTCGTGGCCAGGCAGTTCGGCCTGGGAGGCGGCGTCGGCGAAGCGCAGAAGCAGGAGGTCGACCGCTACTCGGCGAAGGTCCGGGAGGACGCCGGGATGGAGTACGCCTGCCCCGCCCTCATGGAGCAGGTGAGGTCCCAGAAGTGGGACATCTACAAGGCCGAACGCTTCGACGCCGACTACCAGACGGTGAAGGCCAAGTAGGCCACTGGCCCGGGGAAACCGCCTGAAAGCCCGTCAGGTTCAGGCTCTCGTGAACTTCAGCCGCGCCCGCCCGTATTTTTCCCGGAATTCCGAGGGGAACCAGCAGTTTTGCGGATTGGAAAAGGCCTGTTTTACCGCCCCGGCTTCCGTTAGGAGGGACGCCGGGGCGGTTTTTTTGTGCCGGGGCGTTCATGCGTTCCGCCTATCCGCGGGCGGCTTGCGGAGCGCGGGGAGAAGCTGGCGGCGGGGAGCGCGGCCTCCCCGGAACGGCCTTCGGTCCGAAGAGTGCTTGCGGCAAGCTGAGCTTAACGGTACAGCATCCTGCGTCCCCGCCTTTCCCCTCGGTCGCGAAAGCCGGCGGCGGGGGGCTCCTGCCGCGCGCGGGTGAAGCGCGGACCGGCCGCCGGGCCGCCGGGCCGCCGGGCCGCCGTGAGGCTGCCGGAAAGTTGCCTGAAAGCCGCCGAAAGGCCGCCGAAAGAACATCGGAAGTCCGCCCGCAGGCGGTCGGGCCAAGGCAGGGGGATACGCCCGGCGCGCGGTTTCCC
>JAIRZX010000237.1 GCA_031267005.1 Deltaproteobacteria bacterium | reverse complement strand
TGGTTGCCTTCCTGTTCCATCCTTCCTTGAAATACATTAATCTTAAATCTAAAAAAATACATAAATAATTTTTATTGAAATATAGATTTATATAAACTTCACTTTACGTAAAGCGATGTTTAACGCAAATCAAGATTTACGTAAATCAAGATTTATGTAACTCAAGTTTTACGCAACTCAAGTTTTACGTATAAATATTTTTCATTAATCAATGAATATTTTCCCTATTTCAAATCCATGATTACTTGCGTCAACTCTGTCTTTTTCTTATAATGAGCCATCTGATCTAGAAGCTCGATGAAATTTATCGGCATTGTACAAAAATTACAGCTTCAATAGTTGCCCAGATCCGTAGCCAATGGACAAAAATGTTCCAACGAGGTGTCAAATGATCTACACAATAATAATGAGCCGTACTGCATTCGAACTGTTAAAGAAACAGAGATAGTCTTCGTTCCACGATCATCCAGACTATAAAATATTTACTCAACTGAAATATCAGCGCGGATCGAATAATTGGGGCGAGCAGGAGGAAATGCCCATTGAGGACGCCTTTAAGGCGGAACAGGCGGGGAGGCTTAACTTGACTTACGACGGCTGGGGCCGTAGCGATTCATCGGGACGAACCGTCGCCCACGTCGCTGCGGAGGCGGGGACCATTCCTGACGGATTCCTCCGCTGGGAGATGGCTGACCAGAATGGTTGGAGCGTTACACACGCGGCGGCCACGGCTGGAACTCTTCCCGCCGGGTTCGACACCTGGGAGATTAAGGAACCGACTGGATGGACAGTCGCCCACGAAGCGGAAGAAGAGGGGACTTTGCCCCCGGATTTCGCACGCTGGGGGCTTGCCGGTCCTGGAGGCCGGACAGTTACCCGCGCTGCGGCGGAAGCGGGTAACCTCCCTTCCGACTCCAGGGACCGGAATCTCGCTGACCTGGAGGGCAGATCGGTCGGGTGGCTAGCCGCGACGCTCGACTCGCTCCCGACTTCGATCGATGGGAACTGCCGGGCCCGTACGGGCGGACTGCATCGCTCGCCGGGACCCGGCCCGCCTCTTTACAGCCGTTGGGAAATCGCGGGGGGGGGGGGACGGCTGGAGCGTGGCACGCGATGCCGCTAGACGGAACCTCATTCCGGACGGTTTCCCCTTCCTGAACCTTGCCGCCCGAGACGGCACAACAGTCGCGCAGGTTGCCGAAAGGTCCAGGGCGCGAATGCTCGAAAACCTTTCCGGGCCTCCGCCGCCCGGCTCGCGCAATCCGAGCCTGTCCCGTGACTTGGCGGGACCTGGTAAGCTCCCTGCGGACTTTTTTTGCTTTCAGGCCTAAATCCTTGTGACCGGAAACTATTTTTTCTTTGTTTCTCGTTGCCCCAAAAGTGATTATGTCTAAACATAATTAAATAAAGTTAAAGTCACTTGTCTGCACGAAAACTTCTTGCTTCGAGCGATGTGAGGCTGAAAGAATAACCACATGTAATAAAGCAGGGTCGCGTTAGCAAGATATGAGCCAAGGGGTAAAGAAACAATGTTTCAAAAGAGGCAGGCTTTCTGTTATCCTTATTCCTATGATCTGACCCAATTCCTGTGATCTGCCCCAGCTGGATCGCCATTCCCGCCCTCATGCCCAGGAGGCGCCAGATGACGGAGACCGACAAGCCCGCCCCAATCATCAAAAATACAGCGATTGGTTTGACCAACTGGTTGATCGAGATGAACCGGACTGCTCCCGTCGACCTCACCCACCTGAAAATCCAGAAACTTCTGTACTTCGCCCAGGGGTGGCACCTTGCTTATTTCGACTTCCCCCTGTTCGAGGACCCCGTCGAGGCATGGAAATACGGACCGGTCGTGACCTCCGTTTATTACGCTCTCAGGTCCCGCAAGAACGAATTCATATTGCCATTGAACCTAAATATTAGAAAATGACGGGTATTCAATTCATATACGGTATAGCCATTTCTTTGATATTATTCTAATATTTAACAGCCATGGCAATAACAGACCCGATCACGGGGTATGTTGTCCGGGGCGTAGACTATATGCTGGGTACGCCCCAATTATCGTTCCGAGACGATGACATAAGGGATTTCCTCCAGGCAATATGGGACAAGTATGCCCCAAAACTGGATTGGCAACTTGTTTCCATTAGCCATGCGAGATGTTCGCCCTGGGATCAGGTGTCGAATTTCAGAAACAGCGAGGCGGGCGCCAATACAGGGTTCGGGGGCAAGTATGTCAATTTGGTGATTCCAGTGGAACTGATGAGGGCATATTTCAAGTCGCTCTTGTCCGAAACCAGTTGACATGAGTCACCTCAAAGAAAAATGAGAATATCGACTCGAGACTCCGCCAGACGGCAAACTGTTGCCGGAAACAGCTACCGAGAAAATAATTCCTGTTCTCGAGAGCATTTGGGGATACCTCGACTCAAATGGAACTGGCAACTTATTGCCATTGCTGTTAAATATTAAAATAATATCAAAGAAATGACTATACCGTATATGAATTGAATACCAGCAATTTTCTAATATTTAAATTCAATGGCAATATTTCAATATCAAAGAAAAACTGTCCTCTCAAATGGAAATTCTTACCTCTGAACAAGACAATTTCAATATAAAAGCACAAAAAAATGCTATTCTGGACAGGGACAAGCTTTACCTGTTATACACCTGTTTGATGTGCTCTATTTCGATCTCTGTTGCCGATATCTTTACCGGATCCGACACGGTGCTTTTTTTCTCCTCTGAATCCACTTATGGCGGGGGCCAAGCAATTCAGTTGCTTTCAGCTATTAGGAGACTTGTTATATCAATCTGCACAAATTATCCAAAAAAAAGTAGTCGGTATGGACACGTTCCATATGTCATGGGCGATCGCAGGAAGAAACCATAATCACGAAGGATTAGGACAAGCTGAAATTCATCGTCCTGAGAATATTCATCTTGTTTACAATCGCCACTCTCGTCAACCAGAATGACGAACATCCTCCGTCTTCAGGAAAAGCCGACATCCACCAGGGCAAACATGGCGCATGAGCCGTTTCCCGCCCCTCTTCCTGACTTGGGCTACAGAACGCCAGCACCGCTCCCGGCAGATGCAGAGCTTTGCATGAAAGTTATTCTTGTGGCGCGGCTCCGGGTGGCACACCACATTCCAAGCGACATTCGGTGCCTTTCATGGGCAGGGGTGCCGCACCTCCGCATAAGTGTGTAGTGCCAAAAGATTTCTTGCGGTGCGCCCCCGGGGAGGCCCGCCATGTTGCTGGGCTGCATGACGCGGGTTATTCAAGGGGCCGGGGTGTCGGAAAACCACCATGGGCGTAAGGGTAGGCGCCGTTCCTCGCTCGAGACTGAGCATCCGTCTTAGGGCTGGAACGTCTGCGAGGGTGCGCGGCCCGGCGAGCGGGCATGAGAGGCCGAAGCTCGCTTAATACCTGTCCTGGCCGCCGGGGGAGGCAAGCCGCCAGCGGTTGTGAGGCTGGGGCCCCCACCCCCAGGCAAGGAGAAAGGCTTGCTCGAGCGACAGGGGCACCTCTCGCCAGTCATCCCGAGAACGGAAGCGCAAATTGATTTCCAAAACCTGGATCAGCCAAGATATCGGCTTTTTGACAAAACCAGAGAGCGGAAGAAGCAATACTCTAGATGACTTTGCGGATTTGACGCTTAACCGCCAACCTCCCTCATACTCATTCTCGACGCCCTGCTTCGATCATCACCTAAGGCCGCTGCAAAGGTCCCTCACTCATCATCATCATCATCATCATCATCATCCCCCACCGCCCCGCATCAGCATCTGCATCTGCATCAGCATCTGCATCAGCATCTGCATCAGCATCTGCATCAGCATCTGCATCAGCATCTGCATCAGCATCTGCATCAGCATCTGCATCAGCATCAGCATCTGCATCAGCATCTGCCTACGACTCCCGCCATCCCTGCTCAAAACCCCGTATTTTTCCTCTAATTTATTTTTTATTTAATTTCCGTGGATTTTCCCTGACTCTCATAATTATTTTTTGGGTTTCCAGGGATTTAATTTCACGAAGATTTTATCTAGTCCTGGTATCCTTAGGCCCAATATCTTGATTTACTTGAATCAACGGTTTAATCACCCATTTTTTTCGGTATTTTTAAGGTAATTATTACCTGGAACCGTCAGGTCGGGAGACGCCGTGCTTAAAAAAATGATTTTTTCCAAAGCGGAATAATGATAGAATTAATTAATGGCCCAGCCGCCGATCCCCCCCCGCCTTAAGGGGGGGGGTACCTGCCCCCGTCAAGGGGGTTCCTTTTTCCCGGGGACCCCTATAATAAGGTTCCCCGTCCACGGGCGCCCTCCCCGGGCCTCGGCCAGTTCGCCGGCCCGGGCCTTGGCTCCCGGCAAACAACCTCCGGGGGCGGCCTTCCGCTCAGCCCCCGGATCCGCCGTCCGGGCGGCGCCGGGGACTGCCGCCGGCCCCCCGGCTTCCCCCTGCGGGCCCGTCCCCCGCTCCTTGTAACGGGGGGGCCCGGGCGTTAAAATCCCCGGACCCTCCACGATCCCACCGCGCCCGGCCCCTCCCGCAAGCCTGCCCATAAGGCGGCGGGGCCCCCGGGCGCCCCAAGCGGAGTCCCTTTCCGCGCGCATATCCCGCTTTTCCGCGCTTCACGGGGTTTTAATGAGCTCATCTCCGACATCCGCCCTCCCTCCCGGCGGCGACTCCGCGGCCGTCATAGGCCTCGGCTGCCTTTTTCCGGGAAGGCCCGGCGTGGCCGGCTTCTGGTCGGTCGTGAAAAACGGCCTCGACACCATGAGCGGCATCCCCTCCGACCGCTTCAACGCCGCGGACTGGTACGACCCGGACCCCAAGGCCCGGGACCGCATCTACGTGAAGCGCGGCGCCTTCCTGGCCCGGGTGCCCTTCGAGCCGTTGCGCTACGGGATATCCCCCCGGGACATGGAATCAATCGATTCCACCCAGCTCCTGGGGCTTTTGGCGGCCGACCAGGCACTGGCGGACGCCGGCTGCCCCTCCGACAAGGCGGACCACAGCCGGACGGCGGTCATACTGGGGGTCACCGGGGCGCTGAAGATGACCGTGACCCTGGGCCAGCGCCTGGCCCACCCGCAGCTCCGGAAAGCCCTGGCGGGGGCCGGCGTCGACCGCGAGACGGCCCAGGAGGTTATCGAGAGGTTCGCGGAGCAGTTCGCGCCTTGGAGGGAGCTCTCCTTCCCCGGCCTCCTCGGCAACGTCACGGCCGGCCGCATAGCCTCCAGGCTCAACCTGGGGGGCGCCAACATGGCGGTGGACGCCGCCTGCGCCAGCTCCCTAGCGGCGGTGTCCCAGGCCGTGCTGGAACTGAAAAGCGGCCGGGCGGACCTCGTGGTCTCCGGGGGGGTGGACACCTTCAACGACCCCTTCATGTTCTGCTGCTTCTCCAAGACCCCGGCCCTGTCCCGATCCGGCGAGGTGCGCTCCTTCGACGAGGCCGGGGACGGCACCATGCTCGGCGAAGGCCTGGGCGTGGTTGTCCTGAAACGCCTGGAGGACGCCAAGCGCGACGGCAACCGCGTCTACGCGGTCATCCGCGCGGTAGGCGCCTCCTCCGACGGCCGCGGCACTGCCATCTTCGCGCCCAGCTCCCAGGGCCAGAGGCGGGCCATCGAGGCCGCCTACCGCGAGGCCGGCTGGACGCCCGACACCGTTGAGCTGGTCGAGGCCCACGGCACCGGGACGGCCGTGGGCGACGCCGCGGAACTCGACGCCCTGAGCGGCTTCTTCGCGTCCGGGCCGGCGCCCGAGCTCTCCGCGCCCGCTTCCGGCGGGCAGGGCGCACGGGGAGCAACCCCGGCAACCCCGCCGGCCGAGGCGCCCCCGCCGGCCGAGGCCGTCTCGGAAACGGCTTCCTCCGACGCCTCCGCAAAGCCCGCGGACAAGCCCGCCTCCAAACCCTCCCCGAAGGCCAGGGGGAAGGCGAAGGCCAAAGCCGACGCCGCGCCCTCCCCAGACTCCGGCTGCGGGGCTGGCGGCCAGCCTTCCGGCTCCCCCGCCTCCTCCCTCGCTTCCGGCGCCTCCGGCGACGCCGCCGCGCCCTCCTCCGGCGCTTCCGCCGCCTCCGGCGGCGCCGGCCCCTCCGCCTCCGGCGGCGCTTCCGCCCCGGACTCGGCGGCTTCCGAAGCGGGCGCCTCCGGCGAGCCGCTTGCCGCCGGGCCCTCCCCCGCCGAGCGGCCCGGGCAGGCCCCGTCCCGGCCGCAATCCCCGGAGCGCCCCTCCGGACCGTGGTGCGCGCTGGGGTCGGTCAAGTCGCAGATAGGCCACACCAAGGCGGCCGCCGGCGCGGCGGGCCTTATAAAGGTGGTGCTGGCGCTGCACCACAAGGTGCTCCCCCCCACCATCAAGGTCAAAAACCCGCTCCCACCGCTCAGGGAGGAGGACTGCCCCTTCTACGTCAACACCGAGGCCAGGCCCTGGTTCGCGAGCGGGTCGCACCCCAGGCGCGCCGGGGTCTCTGCCTTCGGGTTCGGGGGCTCCAACTTCCACTGCCTCCTGGAAGAGGCGGGGGAAATCAAGATCCCCTTCGAAACCGGGGTGCATCTCCTTCCCTTCTCCGGCGATTCCATGCCCGAGCTCATCCAGGGCATCCAGGACCTGGCCGAGGAGGCCTGGCTCTCGGTGCCGTCCGAGTCCCTTGAAAACGAGCGCCACGCCGCCGACTACTTCAGCCAGGCGGTGGACTACCACCTGAGGCCCAGGCTCCACTCTTTCAGGGGCGACGCCCCGGAGAGGATCTTTTTGGCCTTCCCCGCCGAGAGGGCGAGGGACTACCTGAGCTCCCTTCCGGAAATCCTGAAGGAGCACGGGTTGAAGACCGAGATCTTCAGCCTCCCGGACGGGCTCTTCTTCGGTAGGAAGGACACGGGCCCGGCCCCGGCCCTCGTGTACTTCGCCCCCGGCGCCTTCAAGCTCTCCGCGGGGACCGGGCGCGATCTGGCATTAAACTTCTCCCATTTCCAGATGATACTGGACCTCTTCGCCGGGAGCCGGGCCGGGACGCCCCTGGGCCAGCTCCTCTACCCGCCCGATCTGGCACCGGCAGCGCTGAAGGAGCGCTGGTCCCACGAACTCGCGGATCCGGCGGCCGGCTACTTCATCAAACCCGCCCTGGCCATCGCCCTTTACGAGCTCTACAGCTTCTTCGGCGTGAAGGCCGCCCGCACCTCGGGCCAGGGGCCGGGGCTGGTGGCGGCGCTGGTCATCTCCGGGTGGCTCCCCTTGAAAGAGGCCGTGAGGGCCTTGGGCGAGATCCCCCCGGGGACCCGGAAGCCCTCCGCAAGGCCGTCTTAAGCCTCCCCGCCGAGCGGCCGAAGGCCGGGGGCCTCCCGGAACTCGCCGGCGCGGACGGCCGCGCCTTCGGCTCCGCCGACGAGATCCGCCGCAGGCTCAGCGACGAGCTGGAGATCTACCTCGGGGACCCCGCGGCATTCGACGCCGGGGCCGTGCCGTCCCTCTTCCCCAACGATCTGATACTCCACGCCGGAAGCCCGCCGGCCGCCTTCGGGGGGAGCCTGGATCTCTCCTCCGAAGGGCGCATCCTGCCAGCCCCCCGGAGCGCCCTGGACTTCGCCAAGAACCTCGCTCGCCTCGCCTCGGCCGGCGCCCCCGTAAACTTCCGCAACTGGTCCTACATAGCCTTCCCGCCCCCCAAGCCCGGGGGCCACCACGTGCTCTTAAGCGGCGCCAACACCTTCCGCCCCCGGGACCTCATGCCCCCGCGGGGCCCCCGGGACACCCAGTCCCCCCCGCAGGGGGAACTTGCCTCCCGGGTGGACGAGCTCGCCCGGCTCCAGCGCGAGACCCTGGAAAGGCTGGGCTCGCTGGAGGAATCGCTCAAAGCCTCCCCCCAGGCCGGACCCGCCGCGCCGCGTCCCGCCCCGGCCGAACCCCGGTTCGCCGCGGGCGCCCGTACGGACTCCTCCCGAGAAGGCGAGCGCCTGGATCCGGCGGCCCGCGCTCAGGCCCGCCCCCGAAGCTTCGGGGACGCTTACGGGCATGACGCCAGCGCCCGCGATGCCTACGGGCAAGACGCTTTCGCCCGTGATCCTAACAGGAGCGGCGATCCGGGACACGGGGCGTACGGACTCGACGCCTTCGTGACGGGCCCCGGCGGCCCCTTCGGGACTCCTTCCTTGGCGGTCGGGGCGCAGGCTGCTCCGGGCAGGGACTATTCCCCGTCCGGCCGCGACTTTTCGGCCCCCCCCGCGCATCAAGCCCTCCAAACCCCCGCTCCCACCCAATACGCGCCCGCGCCCCGCCGGAACCCCGGCGGCAACGGCTCGTCCATGGCTTCTCCGGACGGGGCCTGGGGAAAGCTGTGCGAGATAGTCTCCCGGGAGACCGGCTACCCCCCCGAGTCTTTAAAGCCCCACATGCACCTGGAAAGCGACCTCGGCCTGGACTCCATAAAAAAGGTGGAGCTCTTGGCCGAGATAGCGGGCGAGGCCCCGGGCCGCGAGCAGACCCTCAAAGACGCCGGGATGACCTTGGGCGAGCTCGCCGCGGTCATGGAATCCGCTCTTTTATCCGGCCCTCCGCCGGCTACGGCCCAAACCCCGCCCCCCGGGCGCTCCCCTCTCCCCGCGCCCCCCGTCCGCCGGGCCCCGGTGTTCTCGGCCAGCCCGCTCGTGGCGGCGCCCGCAGGACCCCACGCCACGGTGGCCGGGCGCGCCTCCGGACCCGCCGTCGCCCCCCGCAGCCCCTATCCGCCGCAGACCCCTTTTCCCCCGCAGAGTCCCTACCCGGCCCGGGGCGGCTTCCCCGAGCGTGATCCTTACGCCGCGCAGGATCCTTACCCCTCCTCCGCCCTGGACGCCGCGCAGGATCCTTACGCCGAGGGCTCCCAGCAGGATCCCTACGCCTCCCGCCTCCCGGGCTCCCAGCAGGATCCCTACGCCTCCCGCCTCCCGGATTCCCAGCAGGATCCCTACGCCTCCCGCCTCCCGGATTCCCAGCAGGATCCCTACGCCTCCCGCCTCCCGGGCTCCCAGCAGGATCCCTACGCCTCCCGCCTCCCGGGCTCCCAGCAGGATCCCTACGCCTCCCGCCTCCCGGATTCCCAGCAGGATCCCTACGCCTCCCGTCTCCCGGATTCCCAGCAGGATCCATACGCCGCCGTCGGCCATGGCGCCCAGCATGACGCTTACGGCGGCGTTCCGGCCCGCCAGCCGGGCCCGCCCCCTCCGCCCAGACGGGACGGCAGGGTCTTCCCGGAGCTCGCGAGCTCCCCGGCGCTGGGGGCTGCCGCGCCTCTCGCCGAGGCGCTCATCCTGGAAGTCATCTCCCAGGAGACCGGCTACCCGGAGTCCACCCTCACCCCGGAACTCACCCTCGAGGGCGATCTGGGCCTGGACTCCATCAAGAAAGTGGAGATCCTCTCCGCCTTAAGCGAGCGGGCCCCCGGACTGGATCCCTCCGCCCTCTCCAAGGCCCGCACGGTCGGCGATCTCGTGACCTTGGGCGCCCGGCTCTCCGCCCCCCGCGCGCCCGCCGGGCCTATGCCGCCCGAGGCCACCGGCGCAGCGCGCCTGGCCGTGCCCCTGGGAGGCGGCTTCGGGCGGCCGTTACCCCGCCTCGGCGCCGCGCCGCCCGAAGGCCCTTACGGGTCGGAAACGTACCCGCCCGCGACCCGGTGGGATCCCGCGGCCCGCCCCTCAGGCTATCCGCCTTACGGCGACTTCCAGGGCGGGCCGGAGGACGGGCGTTCCCTCCGGAGCCCCCGGGGTTACCCCGGGCCGCAGGCGGCTTCCCCGCCGTCCGGCGGCGTTGCCGAACCGCAGGGCCGGGTTCCCTGCGCGCGTGACCTCCGGCAAATCCCCGACCCGGGCCGGGACGCCGCTCCTTACCCCGCCGCCGCGCCCGTTCCGCCGGACGCCGGTCCTGCCGGTCCCGCCCGTCCCCGGTCCTCCGCGCCCGAGCCCCCGCCTCCCTCCTTCCCCCCGCAGCCGCCCCCGGCCCCCGCTTCCGGCGCCCGGGCGGACGGGAACGGGGACGGCTACCCGGCGGTCATACGCATAGTTTCCAGGGAGACCGGCTACCCGCCCTCCACCCTCCTGCCCGGGCTGGAACTCGAGGGCGATCTGGGCCTGGACTCCATAAAGAAGGTCGAGATCCTCTCGCTCATTGCCGAGGAGGCCGGGAACGCCTGCGGCCAGGACCAGGCCCAGATGGCGAGGGCCGTTACGCTGGGGGAGTGGCTGGATTTTTTTCAGCCCGCGGATGAAGGCGCGGGGCCTTCGTCCGAGGCGTCCTTAACCCCCGCGCCCGACGCTCCCGCGCAGGCCTCAGCCTCAGGGCCCTCCCGGCCCCCCGAACCGAGGCCCACCGGCGGCTCCATCATCCAGAACGCCTTGGCCGCCTCCATCCGCAGGCGCGACGAGTCGGGCCTGGCCGGCTTCGTCCCTTGCCCCGTTCCCGCCCTGTCCCCCGCTGGCCCGCGCTTTTCTCCCGAAGGGCCCGGTCCCGGCGCAGGTTCCGGCGGGCCCGGCCAAAGCCAGCCCGATCCGGCCGCCGGCGGCCGGAACCCCTCCGTGGCGCCCTCCCCCGGCGAAAGCCCGTACGTGGCGCCCTCCCCCGGCGAAGGCCCGTACGGGACGCCCTCACCCGGCGAAAGCCCGTACGGGACGCCCCCTCCCGGCGAGGCCCCGTTCGATCCTTCCGTTCTTCCCGGCGAGGACGGGGGCGGCCCGGTGGCCGGGGCCCCTGCCCTGTACCGCCTGGAGTCCGTGCCCTGGACGCCTTCGCCGCCGGGGGACCCGTCCGCCTTCAGCCCCGCCGTGGTGATGGGCTCCGGGACCTTGGCGGAGGAGATCTCGGCGGCCATGCGCTCGGCGGGGATAAGGACCGTCCGCTGTTCCTGGAAACGCGGGCTCCCCCCCTTCGACGAGCCCCCCAAGTCGCTTTCCCTCATCTGGCCCGGGGCCGACCGGGACCCTTCGCTGATCTTGAAGGCCATGGCCGCCGTGGACCGTCTCGGGGACGGGCTGAAGCTTTTGAGCGGGGTGAGCTACCTGGGCGGCTGCTTCGGGTTCCCGAGGGCTTCGGGGCCGGCCAAGCACGTGGGGAACGCCGCCTCCGCCGCGGTGGGCGGGCTCGTGAAATCCGCCGTGCGCGAGCTTCCCGGCTGCTTCGGGAGGGTTTTGGACATTCCCTTCGCCGCCTACGAGATGCCACATTCGGGCTTCCCGGAGCAGTTCCTGGCCGCGCTCCTGTCGCCCGGACCTGTGGAAATAGGCCTTCCCGGGCGCGACCTTTTCGTCACCCCGCAAATGGCCCCCTACGCCGTCCCGGATCTCGGGCCCTTCTTCCCCCTCTCCGAGGGGGACACCGTGGTCGCGACCGGAGGCGGGAGAGGGGTGACAGCCTCGCTCCTCTTGGAGCTCGCCCGCCGCTCGCGGCCCCGCTTCGTCATTCTGGGCCGGACTCCCCTGGGCCCGCCCGAGCCCGCCTGGCTCGCGGAATTGCCCGACCAGAGGGCCATCGCCCGGGCCCTCCACGAGCGGGCGCCGGGCTTAGCCCCCCGGGAACTGGCGTCAAGGGCCAGGCTCACCTTAAACTCCCGGGAAATCCGCTCGACTTTGTCCGCGTTAAGGTCGCTCGGCTCCGAAGCCCACTACGTGGACGGACCCTTCGACGTCCCCGCCTCCGCCGAGGCGGCCGCCCGTTACGTGAAGTTCCGCTTCGGGCCCGTGAGGGGGCTGGTGCACGGGGCGGGCGTCATAATGGACCACCTGGTAAAGGGCAAGAGCGCGGGCGACTTCGCCAAGGTCTTCGGCACAAAGGCCGCCTTGGCGCAGACCCTCCTGGCCGCCTTCCAGGACGAGCCGCTCAAAGCCATAGTGTTCATGAGCTCCTCCTCGGCCCGCTTCGGCCGCAAGGCCCAGGCGGACTACGCCGCCGGAAACGAGGTGCTGAACAAGCTCGCCTGGGAGGAGCGCCGCTCCCGGCCGGACGCGGCTGTGCTCTCCCCCTCCTTCGGCCCCTTCGAGGGCGGCATGGTGGACGGCAGGCTCGCCGGGCTCTTCGCCTCCGAGGGCGTGGGGCTTATCGGCTTGAAGGCCGGCGCCAGGACCGTCGCCCGGCTCCTGGGCCTGGGGCCCGGCGGCCCCTGCGAGACCGTAGTCCTTGGCCCCGGCACCGACCCTGCGGCCTTGGACGGCTACGGGCCTTTGGCCCAGGCGGCCATAGGCGTCACCAACGGCTCCGGCTTCGATCCCTCGTCGGACGAGGCGGCCATCGGCGTCGCCAACGGCTCCGGCTTCGATCCCCCGCCGGGCGAGGCGGCCCCCGGCGGCGGATACGCGGGCCCTGGCGGGCCCGGCGGTTCCGCCCTCGCCGGCGGTTCCGGCTCCGAGCCCGGCACGAGTTCCCCCCGCGCGGCGCCAGGCCGCGGAAAGGACCGAAATTGAAAACACTCCGGGACCCCTCCCGCGCCGTAGCGGTGGTAGGGCTCGGGCTCGCCCTCCCCGGGGCGGAAACCCCCGAGGCCTTCTGGGAAGGGACCGTCTCCGGCAAGGTCTTCTTCAGGGAGGCCGAGGCGGGGGACTTCGGGGCCGATCCGTCCCTCTTCCTGGATCCTTCCGAACCCCCCCTTCCCGACAAGACCCCCAGCCTGTACGGCGCCTGGCGCAAGCCCTGGAAGCCCGCCGAGCTGGATTTCTTAAACGGCTTGAAGCTCCCCCAGAGCTTCAATCCCGAAGAGGCGGACGGATCCGCCCTGTCCTGGCTCTACGCGGGCGTCAAGGCCACGGGCCTGGGGGCCGCGCCAGGCGTGAACGGAGGCGGCGGGGGAGACGGAAGCGCCGGCGGCGGGGGAGACGGAAGCGGCGGAGGCGGGAACGGCGGCGCAAACGGCGACGGCGACGTTGCCGCGACGGCCGGAAACGGCTCCGCGGGCCGCGGCGGCCCGGAGGGGGACGGCGGAGCGCCCGAAGACGGCCCCCTGGCCCGGGGGCTCTTGAAAGGCCACTTCCCCAGGGACGTGGCCGTCATAGCTGGCCACATAGTGCTCCCCACCCGCAAGACGAGCGAGGCGGCGGTGTCCCTGTACGGGAAGGAGGCCACCCGCGCCTGGGACTTCAACCCCTTCCCGCCACCCCCCAAGACCAACCCCTTCAGGAACGTCGGCTACTCCGCGAAGCTCTTGAGCGAAGCCCTGGGCCTCGGCGGCCCGAGCTTCACCGTGGACGCGGCATGCGCCTCGACCCTCTACGCCTTCCGCCTCGCCATGACGAAGCTGTTGTCGGGAAGCGTCACCGCGGCGGTTTCCGGGGGCCTGGCCTGGGCCGATCCCCTGTTCACGCAGCTGGGCTTCGCCCAGCTCCGCGCCCTTTCCAGGAAGGGGGCCTCCAGGCCCTTCGACGCGGAGGCCGACGGGCTGGTGGTGGGGACCGGGGCGGCGGCCTTCCTCTTAAAACGCCTGGACCGGGCCCTTTCGGACGGGGACGACGTCCTCGCGGTCCTTTTGGGCGTGGGGCTTTCCAACGACCAGAACGCCAACCCCCTGGCCCCGGACCCCGAGGGGCAGCTGAGGGCCATGCGCGAGGCGGAAAGGCTCTCCGGCAGATCGTTTCCGGGCGGGAAGCTCGCGGGCGCCTTAGGCCTCATAGAGGCCCACGGGACGTCCACGGTTTTGGGCGACCGCGCCGAAGTCAAAGCCCTTAAGGAATGCCTGGCCGGAAACCCGCTCGCCGCGCACGGCGCCCCGGCCCTGGGCTCCGTCAAGGGAAGCATAGGCCACCTCCTTTCCGCGGCGGCGGCCGCCTCCTCCGCGCGGGCGGTGCTCTCCCTCATCAACCTGACGCTCCCCCCCAGCCCGGGATTCCAAAACGAGGCCCCGGGCCTCAACCTCGCGGCCGCCCCGGCGCTGAAGATCCTGAAGTCCCCCCAGCCCTGGCCCGATCCCCCGGAAGGGCTGGGCCGGCTCGCGTTCGTAAACGCTTTCGGCTTCGGCGGAGTAAACGCCCAGGCCGTCTTCGAAGGCTTCGACGCCTCCCTGTGGGGAGAGGCCGGCTGCGTGGCCGACACCTCCCCCGGCAGCGAGAATTCCCAATACTCCCTAAAAACCAAGGGATCCTACGGAAAATTTTCCGGCGCGGACGCCTCCCCCGTACCCGCTTCAGCCGGGGCTCCAGAAACGGATTCCCCCGAAGTTCCCAAGGACTCCAAGAATTCCATGGGTTCCAAGGAATCGAAGGATTCCAATTCCAAGAGTTCTAAGGACTCAGGGAATTCCATGGCTTCAAAGGATTCCATGGTTTCAAAGGATCCAAAGGACTCAAAGGATCCAAAGGATTCCACGGATTCCAAAGATTCCTCGGCCGCAGGGGGAAAGGCGCCCGCCAAGACGCCGGGAGCCAAGGCCAGGAAGGGCCCGGCGCGCCAGTCCGCCAAAGCCGCCTCGGCCGAGAAGCCCTCCGCAGACGAAAGCCCGGAAACCGCGTCCTCCAAGGCGGCGGACAATAGCGCCGACGCCGGGGACGGGAAAATTCCCGCCGCCTCCGCCAAACCTGGCTCCCCCGCTTCCGCCGAAGGCAATTCATTTCCCCCGACACCGCCGTCTTCTTCTCCGTCTTCTTCTCCGTCTTCTTCTCCGTCTTCTTCTCCGTCTTCTTCTCCGTCTTCTTCTCCGTCTTCTTCTCCGTCTTCTTCTCCGTCTTCTTCTCCGTCTTCTTCTCCGTCTCCGTCTCCGTCTCCGTCTTCT
>JAIRZX010000213.1 GCA_031267005.1 Deltaproteobacteria bacterium | reverse complement strand
GTCACTGGCCCGTAGGAGTCGACGGCTATCGTGACCGGCCACATGCTCAGGAAACCGAAGGCCACCAGGCCGAAGGCGAAGACCGTGGGGTATCCCATCAGATCCCCCAGGCCCTGGCCGCTGAAGAGGTAGGCCAGGAACATGAGGAACGCGAAGACCAGGCCCATCCAGAACGCGGAGTAGTTCCCCGCTATGAAGCCAGCGAGGATGTTGAGCGACGCGCCCCCCTCCTTCGCGGCTTCGACGGTCTCCAGGACGTGGCCGGACTTGCCGCTGGTGAAGATCTTGGTGAACTCCGGTATGAGGGCTGCGCCCAGGGTGCCGCAGGAGAGGATGCCTGATAGGACCCACCACGCCTTGGGGTAGAGGGAGTAGAACTTGGCCGGGGATCCCGGCCCGATGATGCAGTAGGAAGCGATGAAGTTGAAGATTATGAACAGGATCGACCCTATCCACACCAGGGTGGTGAGGGGGGCCTCGAAATCGAATTTTACCGACTTCCCGAAGCGGGCGTTGCAGAGGGCCTTGTTGACGTAGAAGGCCACGAGCGAGGTCACCACCATCAGGATGCCCATGGTGAAGACCCAGGCGAGCAGGGTCGACTGGACGGCGGAGTTCGCGACCGACAGGGCTATGAAGGTCACCAGCGCCACGCCGGTCACGCCGTAGGTCTCGAAGCCGTCGGCGGTGGGACCGACGGAGTCGCCTGCGTTGTCGCCGGTGCAGTCGGCGATGACTCCGGGGTTGCGGGGGTCGTCCTCCTTGATCTTGAAGACTATCTTCATGAGATCGGCCCCGATGTCGGCTATCTTCGTGAAGATGCCGCCGGCGATCCTCAGGGCGCTGGCCCCCAGGGACTCGCCTATGGCGAATCCGATGAAGCAGGGCCCGGCCACGTCCCTGGGCATGAAGACCAGGATTATGAGCATGAGGAAGAGTTCCAGGGAGATGAGGAGCACGCCGATGCTCATGCCGGAGTTCATGGGGATGTAGCAGAACTTGAGCGGCTTTTTCACCAGGGACGCGTAGGCCATGCGGCTGTTGGCCAGGGTGTTCACGCGCATGCCGAAGAAGGCCACCGAGTACGACCCCAGGATGCCGATGACCGTCCACAGGAGGATGAGGAGCACCTTCCCCGCGCCCGCGTCGGCCAGGAAGCCGAAGTAGTAGGTGATGCAGATGCCCACGAACACGAACAGGAGCACCAGGAGCTTGGCCTGCTGGAACATGTATGCCTTGCAGGTCTCGTAGATGGTGGCCGCGACGTCGAGCATGGAGGCGTGGGCCTTGAGCTTCTTTATGCTCAGGTACTGGAAGAGCCCGAAGATGAAGCCCAGCACGCACAGGGCTATGCCCACCGTGAGGGTGGTGCTCTGGGCCTTCGTGAAGGCGGGGAGTGTGATGTCGGCCTCAGAGGCGACGGCGGGGGCAGCCGCCGCGAGGAGCGCCAGGACCGCGGCGGAGATGGCGGCGAAGGGTTTCGGGAAGCGGCAGGGTTTGCGTCTCATTGGCGAATGCCTCCACAGGTGGTGGTTTAGGGTACGGGCCTTGGATTCAGGTTAACGTGTAATTTTAGACCAATACGCCGCCCGGGCGCAATACAAAAATACAGGCCCGGGGCCGTCCAGCGTTTGTCCCGGCCTCCGGGCGCCCCGTTTTCGAGGGGGTTTTCCGAAACCCCGCATGTTGCGTCCGGGGCCTTCCCGGGGTCCGGCCGGGCGCCTTTTCCGGCGGCGGGCGGGGCGGGGGCGCCTGAGGCGGGGGGCGAGCCTTGGCGTGGCCGGCCTGATTAGCATGGAAGGTATTCCGGCGCCTCGGCGCCGGGGAGTCCGTTGCATGCTGCGGGGCGTCATGGCGCGTCTTTCATGGGCCGCGGCGCCGAGCTGACGCATGCGGCGTATTCATGAAACGTTTTTTCGTGTAGCCTGGCCAAAGGCATACTTTATGAAGTATCCGCGTTTCATGGGCCGGGGCGTCTGAAAACCGGCATGATCGCGGAGGGGGCTGGGCCGCGCCGGGGCAGGTGAGGGACCGGGGAGGAGGCTTGCAGGACGAGGGAACGGGGCCGGCCCGCGCGGGGGGCGCCTGGCTTGCGGCCCGTGCCGGGGCGGGCCGGATTTTCAAGGGGCAAGGCCGCGATTTTCGTAAGAGACGCGGCGCTTAACCACCGGCCGCAGCCCGTCCGGCCTGGCAGGCCGCGTTCCCCGAGCGCCCCGCCCGCGCGGTTTCCCCGGGGGCAGTCCGGGAAGGCGGCTGTTCATCCGCAAGCGGGGGGGGGACGCTCCTCCGCGCGCGGATTATCTTCTTCCGGGTCGCGGCATTCCCTTTGGGGGGCATTATCCGGAGGCGGAGGCCCAAGCGGCGGCTCCCTCCGGAGGCGGGGGGCCCCTGCGGAAGAGTTGATTCAGCAGAGGAAACCCGCTCCTCCCATACGCCCTCATCGGGTAACCAGAGAGTCCCCGCAAGGCATCCGTTTACCGGGCGGAAGACCTCTTCCGCCGCCGGTCCCGAGCTGCCTCCCTCATAAACCCAGGACCGCCTCCGGCCCGACACAGGACCGCCCCTCCCTCGAGCCCGCTAACGGATGCCGGGCCGGGGCCCCGGGCCGCGTCGGGGCATCCTGACGGCCGCCCTGTTCCTTCGCGTGATTTCCTTTGCCGCCTCTTCTTCCGGCCCTAAGCCTCCCCCCGCCGTGGGACCGGCGGCAGCGTCGCGGCCCGACCCTCAGGGCCGCCGCCCCAAGCCCTCCCCGCGACCGGGGACAGCCAGGGAAAACGCCTGACGGCCACGGAACCGCCCCAGGAGGGCGCCCGGCCAGCGGCGAGGAAGGAAGGGAAGGCAACGCAACTGCGCCGATGGCGCCTCGGGCGGGCGGAAATGGGCCCGGAAGGACGGCAGGGCGAGGCTCCGAGGGAACAGCAAGGCGGACGCCTCGAACTGCCAGATGAAGCTCGTCGGCTTGAAAATCATTTGGACCCACAAGTTCCGGCGCCGGCGGGAGAGGCTCATGCGGCAGGTCTTAGAGTCCTGGGGGGGGGGGCGTTTCAGGGAAAACGGTCTGGCAACCCTGAACGGGACTTGACAGAAAGGAGGCAGACAGATCGCTTGCTAAAAATAGAATCTCTCGAGCCGGCAGTCCAGCTGAGACGGCAGCAACGGCGAAGGCGCCCCCAGATCGGTTTCGGAACTCTAATCGACCCTTCCGCCGGGGGGGCTATGGCCATCCCCTCACTCATGGAGCGTTCGGCTTCGGGGGGGGCGGCTGACTTTTCTCTGGGGAATCAAGAATTGATCAAAAATCAGGGATGTTGTATAAACATAGGAAGGGCAATACTGACGCCTCAACTGCCTTGAAGGCCCAAAGCCGGAATGCGAGCCAAATGACACAGGAACTACCCGTTCTTCCCCTAGGGCTGGCGGACTTTGACACCCTTAGGGAAAAAAAGGCCGTCTATGTTGACAAGACGAAGTATATCACGGACATTGAGAAAGCAGGCCAGTTCGTCTTTTGCGCCCGGCCCCGCCGTTTCGGCAAGTCCCTTACTGTGGATACTCTCGATGCTTTCTACTCTGGGCGCAAAGATCTTTTCCAGGGCCTCGCTGCCGAAAAAGATATGCGCTCCCCTAATTTTACAGGCTGCCCTGTCATCAGGCTGGACATGTCCGCTGTGGCTGGCAGCGACAGCGCTGAACTTTTGCAAAACTCAATCATGATGCGTCTTGAAATAATTGCGGAGCGTCATCAGGTATCATTGCGTGGCGATGATTGCGCTGTTTCCTTTTCTTGTCTTATTCAGGACGTCCACAAGGCGAGCGGCCAAAAGGCAGTCCTGCTTTTGGATGAGTACGACGCCCCCGTCATAGACCTTATCGGCAGGGACAAGTATTCTTATGATCCGAAATTGCTTTCCGATACGCGGAACATAATCCAAAAGTTTTACACCCAGATAAAAGTGGAAGGAAAACATCTCAAGCTCGCCTTCATTACCGGAGTCACTAAATTTTCCAGGATGGGAGTTTTTTCCAAGCTCAACAACCTGCGGGACATTTCCCTTTTTCCAGATTTCAGCTCTTTCATGGGTTGCACCCATGAAGAGCTGAAGAAGTATTTCGCTCCTTTTATAACCCATACAGCTCTTGAGCTCCAAATGAGCGAAGAAGGGCTTTTAAATAAGATTAAGGATTATTACGACGGGTTTTCCTTTGACGGGAAAACCGAGGTGTACAATCCTTTTTCCGTCATCTCTTTCTTCGCGGAGAAAGTATTCGGAAACTTTTGGATGGAATCAGGATCT
>JAIRZX010000534.1 GCA_031267005.1 Deltaproteobacteria bacterium | reverse complement strand
CCCGGAAAGGCCCGGATCCGGCCTCACTCCAACTTCCGGCACAGGGCCCTCCCCCCCGTTCCGGCCAGTCGCCCTCCCCCCCGTCCCGGCCCGCCGCCCTCCCTCCGTCCCGGCCAGCCGCCCTCCCCCCGTCCCGGCCCTCCGCCTCCCCACGTTCCGGCCCTCCGCCTCCCCACGTCCCGGCCCGCAGCCCGGCCCGCGGAGATCTCCCGTCCCTGCTCCGGGAACCCTGCCTACCATTCCACTGACTAATCTCTAATGGCGATCCCCCCCCCGCCGGGAGGCTCATCCCTCCGAGCGCCTTCCGGAAGGCCTGCCGGACAATGTCCTGACGGCCCCCTTGCGGTCGGCCTGAAAGCCGAAAGCACCCGTTTCCGCCTTCCGGGCCGCTCGCCTCTGATATAATGGTTTCCGGGAGGGGCATTCTCCTCCCCGGGCGGGCTTGCGCCCGCACGGCGCGCCCAAACGGTGCCTCGCGAGCGAGGGGGAGATCCGCAAAATGGCTAAACCTTTCTGCCTGATTATCCGGGACGGCTGGGGCCACCGGGAGGAGACGCGCGGCAACGCCGTGGCGGCCGCTGAGCCCCCCTACGTGAACGGGCTCTTGAAGGACAAGGGGCGCTGGACCCTCCTGGACGCCTCCGGGGAGCCCGTCGGCCTCCCCGACGGCTACCAGGGCTCCAGCGAGGTGGGGCACCTGAACATGGGGGCCGGGAGAATCGTCGTCCAGGAGCTTAAGCGCATAGACGACGGGTTGCGGGACGGGAGCTTCTTCCGGATACCCAACTGGCACAAGCTTACCGCCGACTGGAAGGAGGGCGGGGGGACCCTGCACCTGATGGGGCTTCTCCAGAACGAAGGCGTGCATGCCCACCAGGAGCACCTCTTCAAGTTCATGAGGAGGGCGCGCCAGGAGTATCCGGAGGGCAGGATGGCCGTTCACCCCTTCCTGGACGGCCGGGACACCCCGCCCAGATCGTCCCCGGAGTTCCTGGGGGCCCTGAAAAAGGTCATGGACGAGGTGGGGAACGCGGAGATAGGCGTCATGATGGGCCGCTACTACGCCATGGACCGCGCGAAGGACTGGGAACTGACGGATTTGGCCTTCGCGGCCCTGGTCGACGCCAAGGCCGAACCCTTCTCCGGCGACCCCATAGAAAAGGTGGAGGCCTTATGGGAAGCGCTGAAGACCCCAGACGGCACCGGGATGGTGGACGAGTACGTCCCCCCCGTCATGAAGGAGGGCTACGGGGGCATCAGGGACGGCGACTGCGTGCTTCACTTCAACTTCCGCCAGGACCGCGCCATACAGCTCACCCAGGCATTCGTGGAGGACTCCTACCCCGGCAAGAGGGCCAGGCGGCCTAAGGCGAGATACCTCGGCCTCACCCGCTACTATGACGAGCTCAAGGACTTCCTCCTGGGCCCCATGGGCGAGGGCGGGGGCATGGAGATGCTCCTGGGCGAGGCGGTCTCGAAGGCGGGGCTGAGGCAGCTCCGCATCGCCGAGACCCAGAAGTTCAGGCACGTGACGAGCTTCTTCAACGGCAAGTCCACCGCGCCCTACCCCCTGGAGGACCAGATCGAGGTGAAGGGCCGTTTCGACCCCGCCACCTTCGCCGTCCACCCGGAGATGGAGGCGGAGATCGTGACGGATCTCCTGCTGAACAAGTACATCCCCGAGGCCTACCCGTTCATCGTCGTCAATTACGCCAACTGCGACATGGTGGGCCACACCGGGAACATGGAGGCCGCCGTCAAGGCCGTCAGGATCGTGGACTCCTGCCTCTCGCGGGTCGTCCCTGCGCTTGCCGGGGCCGGCTACACCGTCATAGTGACTGCCGACCACGGGAACGCCGACGAGATGATCGACCTGGAGACCGGGCGCCCCAAGACCAGCCACACCCTGGCCCCGGTGGAGCTCATCCTCGTGGCCGAGGACCTCAAGCACAAGGTCGTCCAGAAACGGGGCAAGCTCTCTGATCTGGCCCCCACGATCCTCGTCCTGATGGGCCTCCCCGTCCCCCCCGAGATGACCGCTGAGGTGCTGGTGGAGCCGAAGTAGGGGCCGTGAGGAGCCGGAACGGGGGGCAGTCGGCCGGGCCGGAGCGGCCCGGAGGAGCCGGAGCGGGGGCAGTCGACCGGGCCGGAGCGGCCCGGAGGAGCCGGAGCGGGGGGCAGTCGGCCGGGACGGAGCGGCCCGGAGGAGCCGGAGCGGGGGGCAGTCGGCCGGGACGGAGCGGGGGCTCTGAGGCGTCCTTCGGGTCGACGGGCGAGCCCGGCGCCCTCATGGGTTCCAAGTCGCCGTCTATGCCGAAGCCTTTCCCCGTGAGCAGTCCCGGGGGAGCTTCCCTCCTTGAGCCGCCTGTGGGCTTCCAGCCCTTCCGCCGCCAGGCAGACCGGGCAGGCGGGCGGCTCTCCCCCCCGCCGCCTCCGGGACGATCGCACCCCCCTTACGGAGGGCCCGCTTTTCCGGAAGGCTCCGGGCTTGCCTAGCCCTACGGCGGAATGCAGGAACGCCTCCTTAGCCTCCGACCGCCACGGCAGCCATGAAAAGATTCAGAGGCGGGCGACGCGACAGAAGAGGCCCAGCCGCCTCCGGTCCCGGGCCGGGCCGCCCAAGGGCGGCGGAACCGCCATCCGCAACTGAGACCTCCCGGCCGGGCTCCGAGCTGATCTGGCGGAGCTGACCGCGCGTCTTTCTTCCCGGAGCGCCCGCAATGCGGCCTTGCCTTGAACGCAGGCCTGCGCACGGGCCGGGCCGCCCGGAACCGTCCAGTCCAGCGGCGGATTTTTATCGCGCAATCCCTTACCTGTCAGGAAAGCCGCCCCCAAAGAGCGAAATCGCTTTTCCGAGGAACCCGGCAACAACCCTCAACGAACTCGCAACATCATACAGCGATTCTCCAATGGCGGCGCCGCCCATGAAAACGTATCATGGCACGCTTTCCAGCCGGTATTCCGACGCCCCAGCCCAAGAACGCGGGCCTCGCTTCGCGTAAGCTTCTGGCCAGCCCGCTCAAGAAAACCTTTCGCGCCAAACGCCCGACTGAGGTTCGGCAAAAGGGCGTGGCCGGCCGTTATATTGCCATTCTCATTGAATATTAGAATAACATCCACGTTGAATATTAGAATAACATCAAAGATATGGCCGTACTTTATAAGGATTTACTCCTACGCCTTTTTCAAATATTTAACTAGAATTGCAATAGTTTGCAACTTGACCTTTTTTGCGTCAGACGACTAAAATGCCTGGATCTTTCCGCAAGAGGAATTCGGCTATTCCGGCATTACAGGCGAAACGCACATCACACATCCGTCAATAGCGAAGAGGCAAGCCACGATGTTCCTCTCGCTCCTGCCGATGGCAATCGACACGCGGACGGGGTTTTCCGATGCCCGACCGTACTTTTGTTTACGGATTTGGAGCATTCCCGCCCAGGCGGCTTCGCTGCCGCTACGAGCGTCATCTGCCATCTTCAGTTCAATTACGTACGTCAGATCTCCGAAGACGACCTCCAAGTCGGGGCGGCCGATGAACTCGTGCTTCTCTGGGGTTACGGTGGCCCCGGCCGCCCAAAGAGCGGCATGCAGAACAGAACGGTAGAAGCCCTCTCCGATTCTCCGCCTAATTTTATCAGCAAGATCCGAGGCCCGCATCTGAAGTTCTTCGACGGTTAAATCCAAATCAAAAGCTTCGCTTAAGTCGCGCTCAAATTTTTCCGGTCGGGGCTCCTTGTCGGCGGCAGAGTGGTCATCGTAGCATATTCCCGCATAAAGTCGCCAGAAGAGATCTACCAT
>JAIRZX010000115.1 GCA_031267005.1 Deltaproteobacteria bacterium | reverse complement strand
AATCCGGACGGGAACTGGGCGAAAAATTGGCATCGGGAGATATCGCCGGAATGGTAGGAGTCTTGATTCAGCTTCTTGCGGGCATTCATTACCGTGACCACTTGGACGCGAACAGAGTTACGCTGGTCAAGTCACTCAAGACAATCATCCGCAAGATATCCGGCTCGGACCGCCTTGAACTGTCGGACGAGTGCGAGGCGGCGACCCTGGCGGATAAACTCCAAAAGGAAAAGGGCGAGAGCTACTACCGTTCCTTGTTGCAAACATGCCTGTGGATGGCCGGGGCTAAAGTCACCCCTGAGAAACCGGAGAACCGCGGCCGTCTTGACCTGGAGGTTGTCTGCGGTTCCGTTACGTACGTTATGGAACTGAAAATCGCGAAAAACGCCAAGGGGGCGGCCAGGGCGGCAAGGGCCGGAATGGACCAGATTCGCCGGAGGGGTTACGGAGGCGCCTCGGAAACGCCCGTCCTGGTGTCGCTTGCCATCGGCAAGGAGGAGAGGAACATCGTGGGCTGCCTCTACGAGAGGAACGGGCGCGAGACGGCCTTAAATATTGAGGCCGGTACAAGCGTAACCCCACCGCCCTCCCCCGGGGACGGCTTGGAGTAGTTACGGCTTCCTCCCTGAGGGTCGCGCCGTTTTTTCCCAGCGTCCTTTGGACGCCCCTGGGACCCGTTTCCCTCGGGCGTCCCGGCGCACGTCCCGACGACTGATGGGAAGGCGAAGCTCTGCGGCTTGCCGCCCGGATTTTGGAGCCGCAGGCTGGGGCCGGGCCCGCCGACCCCGAACAGCGGAACTGCCCCGTGTCCGGGGGGCGTTTTCGACAGGCTGACGGCAAGTTGGCCCGGTTCACTCTGAAAGTGATCCGGGGGCACTTTGGCGGCCGCCGAACTCCCTGAGGGGACAGGCGCGCGGGCCAGCCGTTTGTCGGAAACTGCGCGGCGCCGGCGTAGCACTTAGGGCGCGTGAGCCTTTCGGAAGGGGAGCCTGCGCATCAGGGGCCTAGCCCCGTCCCGGGAAGCCGACGGCACCGCCGCCGTTTTGCTACTGCGGCGGCAAGGGGGCGCCTCAGCCCCCCGGTTGTCCCGCCAGCCAGGCTTCCGGACGTTTCCCTCCAAGCGACTCGGCTCTCCTCCTCCTCCTCTTCTTCTTCTTCTTCTTCCTCCTCCTCCTCCGTCCTTCCAGGCCCTCATACCGCGAAGCCGCTCCCTTCCCGGCAATTTCCCCAGACACCTTCGTTAACGGATACAGAAGAAATCCATGAAAGTTCTAATCCTCGGAGCTACAACATTTTGGGCTTATTTATATTGTCAGGATTGATTAGACAAAACTTATACAGGATAAGGAATTGCCGCAATAAAATTTAGTAATGCTTGGATGCCCGGGATTGCAATCCGCCGCCGATAACGGTATGATTGACGGATGAATCAGGAGGCGTCCAGTGCTTACCGTGAAAGAGATTGAAAACCTCGCGCCCCGCGTCCGTCCTTACAAGACGTTCGACGGCGGCGGCCTTGGCCTGTACCTCGAGACGTTCCCGAACGGGCACAAGCTCTGGCGGGTCCAGTACCGCCATCTCGGCAAGCAGAAGGTTAAGGTCTTAGGAGATTCGCGTCATGTCCCGCTCATCGAGGCGCGGGCAAAGGCCGCATCCTTCAAGCTGGCCTTGAGCGACGGGGCTGACCCTGACCAGGATTCGGACAGGCAGACGCTTCCGTTCCGGGAGATTGCCGGGGAGTGGTCCGGCAAGTTCCTGCCGCTTCTCGTCCTGAAATCCCGGAAGGTGTCCTCAATCTATCTGGAAAAATTCGTCTTCCCCGGCCTGGGAGACTTGCGTCCCGATGCGATAACTCCGCGCACGGTGCTAGAGAAAGTCCTGCGTCCGCTGGCTGACAGGCCGACAACTATGGGCAAGGTCAAGACACTTCTCAGCCAGATTTTTCGTTACTCGGTCGCGAACGGGCTCATGGAGCGGGATTTCACTTTGGATTTACGGGGGGCTTTCCCCCCGAGCCAGGTGTTCCACCGACCGGCCTTAACGGATCCGACTGAGGTCGGGGAACTTTTGAGGCGAATCGACATTAGCGAGTTCAGCCTTCTTACTGGCTACGCGCTCAAAATCCTTCCTTACGTCTTCGTCCGGTCCTCGGAACTCAGGACGGCGGAATGGAAGGACATCGACTTCGACCAAGCCCTGTGGAAGATTCCCGCCGCCAAGATGAAGATGAAGACCGCGCACGTAATTCCCATGTCGTCCCAGGTGACCGAGCTTTTCAAGCAGGTCCGGAACGTCGCCGGGGACAGTAGTTACGTGTTCCCGAACATGAGGGACAAGGACAGGCCGATGTCCCCCTCCGTCCTTAACAAAACCCTCGGCAAGCTCGGCTACGAAGGCAAGGCCGTGCCGCACGGCTTCCGCACCACCGCGTCCACCCTTCTAAACGAGATGGGATACCCCGTCGACTGGATCGAGCTCCAGCTCGCCCACCGGGAGCGGAACGCCGTGCGGGCGGCCTACAACCGGGCCGAGCATCTGGAAGGGCGGACGAAGATGATGCAGGAGTGGGCCGACTACCTGGACCGCCTCCGGAACGGAAAGGTGTGAGTGCCGTCCGCGAGCGGCACGCCCGCCACGCGGTCGGCTATCCACTTGTTCACCACCGACAGGGGCCACACCCTCACGGTCGTCCCTATCGACACCGAATCGGGGAACAGGCCCCTCTCGCGGTACTTGTATATGGTCGAGGGGTTGAGCCCGGTCAGCTCGGCTACCTTCTTCGCCCGAATCAGCCTCTCGGGCACCAGCTTGTCTATGTCGCTCATCTACTCCTCCTCGTCGGCGGGCATGGCCGCCAGCATCTTGGTCAATACACCCTGGACGCGGTCCGCATACTTATGCGGCTCGTAGTAGAAAAACTCATACGTAAGGCCTTCGTATGCGTACAC
>JAIRZX010000093.1 GCA_031267005.1 Deltaproteobacteria bacterium | reverse complement strand
CGGCGACGTCGCCCCGTGAGTTCAGGGCGCTCCCGAGGCCGGTCAGGGCGAGGAAAAGCATTTCCCCGCGTTGCCCCGCTTCGGCTCGCGTCCGGGGCCGGGCCGCCCCGCCGTCCAGGACCAGCGCGACCTTCGCGAAGCTTTCCTCGGCGGGTCCCGCCAAGCCGGAAAAGAGGCGGGCGTACGAGAGGCTCAGGAGGGACTCCAGGGAAAGCCAGTCCGTTTCACCCGCGAGCGCTACGGCGCGGCCAAGGGTTTTTTCCAGGATCGGGCGCGCCGCTTCGGAGAAGCCGTTATCCAGCAGCGCACGGCCGAGGCGTAGTTCCAGCACGGCCCTTTCCCTCTCGAAAAGCTCCCCCCCGCCCTCGAGCGCCTCCAGGGCCAGGGCCCAGAAAGCCATGCCGGCCCGGTCCCCTTGCAGCTGAGCCTCCAGGTCGCCGGAAAACGCCAGGGACTGGGCGGTTTCGGGGTGCCGCCAGCCCAGGTTCTCCCGGCGCGCCGCGAGCGCGTCGCGGTGGAATTCACGCGCGCCCCGTGGGTTTCCGCCTTTCCTGAAACACTCGGCCGTTTCGAAGGCGCGGAGGGCCGCAGCGCGTTCGTCCGTTTCGCCCCCTTCGGCCGCCGCCGCTTCGGCCTCGGCGACCCCTCCCTTCCGGTCTTCAAGCGCGACGAGCACCGCCGCCAGCTTAAGGCGGGCGGCGGTGCGGAAGCGGAGCCGGGGCGGGTCCGGGAGGCCGTCCGCGGCCGACACGGCCTCCCGCAACAACGCTTCCGCCGCCCGGAGCCTCTTCCGGGGCGGCGACAGGGTGATTTTCCACGGTATCCTTCCCGGACCGGGCAGGGCCGCCAGGCAACGGGCCCAGGCGAGCTTAGCGTCGAGGGCGTCGGGGCAGCCTGGGCCCCGGAGCGCGTCCAGGCCCTCGGACGCCTCCCGGAGGAGCGCCAGGCCCTCTTCCCAGCAGGCCGGATCCGCGGAATCGCAGAGCTCCGCGCCCAAAAGCGAGCGGAGCGCGAGCGCTTCGCGGGACCCGGGCCCCGCCCCGGCCGGGCCCTCCTCCTCGGCGAGCCGAAGCCTGAAAGCGTCCGGGGTTTCCCGGAGAAGGGACTTTGCGTCCGGCTCGGGCTCGGGCACGGGCACGGGCACGGCCTCGGCCTCCGGCTCGGGCTCGGGCACGGCCTCGGCCTCGGGCTCGGGCTCGGGCACGGGGTACAGCAGGGACGAGAGCGAGCGCCAGTCTTCGGGGACGGCTTCGCGCCCTTCCTTTTCGAGCCCTTCTTCAAAGCCCTTCCCGGAACCGCCGGTTTCCCGGCGCTCCCCGTAACCCCCGCTCCCGTCTTCTCTCCGGCCTGCAGGCGCTCCCCCGGACTCCACGCCTCCCTCGCCTTCCCGGACGGGGCCGTCGAAAAGGCTCGCTGTGGCCGCGTGTATAGTGCCGACCGCGAAGCGGACTTCTCCGAAAAACTCGGGCATGCAGTCCGGGTGGCTGTCCGAGCCGCCGTCCTTGGCGATTTTCATCAAACCGCTCGCGGCTCCGGCGGAGAGGGAGAAAGCGAGTTTTTCGCGGGCGGTTTTGAGGCTCGACTGGGCCCCGACCGGTCGGGCGGCTGCCGCTTCGACGGCTTTCTCCGGCGACTCCCAGACAGAGCCGGCCGAGCGGGCGAGCGCGGCCAAGGCCCGCGGGTCGCCTGGGCCGTATATAAAGCGGGCGAGCGCCCGCACCCCGTCCCAGGCGAAAGCCGCCTCCAGGAAACGGCCGCGCTCCGCGAGCTTCGTGGCCGCCCGCCTTTCCTCCTCCACTATGCCGGGCATCGGCTGGAAGCTCCACGCGGGCCAGCCCTCCGGAAGCCGCGGCTTTCTGCCCTGCGGGACCCGGGCGCGGGAACCGGCGCCCTTCTTCCCGGGCGGGGGACCCTTGGCCCCGGATTTCGCGCCTCCCTTTTTCCCGGACGGCCCCCCGCCTTTGGCTTTTCCGCCGGGTTTTTTGCGGGCGGCATGCGCGGTCCCGGACGAAAGGCAAAGCGCCGCCGCCAGGACTGCGAGCGAGGCCAGGGCCGGGGGCAGGATACAGGGGAGACTCACGGGATTTCCTTTTCGCGCGGCTCCGGCCGCGGAACGCGGAAGCGGCAGTTGCCGCGTGGGGCCGGAGGGGCCGGGAAGGACCGTCCGGGCGGGTGGGACTCGTCTTGTGGATGCCTGCAGGTTATATCACGAAAGGCTGCGTGGCAAGCGCTTTGCCGCGAGCGGCGGAGGTCGCCGACATCTGCAATCCTTAAGAAGCGGCGCGGGTCGGTTCTTTCCGGTCGGGAGCGGCGCGTGAAGGCTCTTTCCGGTCGGGAGACGAACCGCGCGTAGCACCGGCACGGGGCAGTCTCGCGGTGGCGGTAGTCCTGATCCGTCCCTGTTCATTGGCACGGACTCCCGTTCCTGGTCCGCGGCCTTCCGGGATGTACAGAGGCCTCGGCAAGGAGGCCGCCGGACGGGAGGGGGATCGGGGAGGGCGGCTGTCCGGTCGCTGAGGCGCACGCGAAGGGGCGGCGACCGTAACGACGCGGCGACAGCGCGGACCGGCGTGGCTCCCGTACGAACGCGCGGGGCCGACGAGGGGCGGCGTGACTCCGCCGCTGCGGGGTTGAGGATTTGGAGGGCCGCTCCTCTTTAGCCCATCCAGCCCTTTCACTTCTTTCCCTGATGCCGCCGCGCTCCTCCTCCGCGCTGGTTTCGCCGCGAAGTTATCGGCGTCCCGCAAGCGCGGAACGCCAGCCCCAAGGAAGCGACGGCATCCGGCCGGGGCCGGGGGATAGCAGACTCTCAGTTGCCGTTGTTGCCACCGCCGCCGCCATCATCATCAACATCCTATCCTCATCGCCGCCGCTGCCATCACCATCACCACCATCATCATCATCATCATCAACATCCTATCCTCATCACTGCCATCACCACCACCATCACCACCACCGCCACCACCATCATCATCAACATCCTATCTTCATCGCCGCCGCCGCCACCATCACCATCACCATCATCAATGTCAACATCGCCACAGTCATCCGCTTCCCCCCTTCCGGCCGACGCCCCCGTTGCCGCTGGGCCCCTTTGGCCTAGAAATGAGTAGCGCCATGATGTTGTTCCTCGTGGACATGGCGGCGTTGCGGACGCCATCCTTCAATTCCCCGCTGACATTACTTGAGTCCGGCAGACGGATGCGCAACGCCCTGGACCAGGTTTCGATCGCGGCGGCGAGGTTTCCCCGTGATTTCAGGATGCTCCCGAGGCCAGCCAGGACGCGGAAGAGCATGTCCTGGCGCCGCACTGCATCGGCGCGGGTCCGGGGCCGGGCCGCTCCGGAGTCCAGGAGCCGCGCGAGCTTCTCGAAGTTTTCCTCGGCCTGGCTATCCAAGCCGGATAAGAAGCGGGCGAACGCGAGGCTCCGGAGGGATTCCAGGTAAAGCCAGTCAGTTTCCTCCGCGAGGCCTGTTGCCCGGGCAAGGGCTTTTTCCAGGATAGGGAGCGCCGGAGCGTAGAAGCGGTTATCCATCAGCTCCTGGCCGAGGCGGAGTTCCAGCATGGCCCTCTCCCTCTCGAAAAGCTCCCCCATGCCCTCGAGCGCTTCCAGGGCATGGGCCCAGAAACACATGGCGGCCCCGCTCCCTTCCAGCAGAGCATCCAGGTCGCCGCTTAACGCCAGGGACTGGGCGGTTTCGGGGTGCCGCCAGCCCAGGAGAATCCTGCGTATCTCGAGCGCGTCGCCGTGGAATCCACACGCGGTCCGGAGGTCTCCGACATTCCTGAAGTACTCGCCCGTTTCGAAGGCGCGGATGGCCGCGCGTGCGTCCGTTTCGCCCCATTCAGCCTCCGCGCGTTCGTCCGCTGCGTCTTTGTCCCCTTCAGCTATCGCCGCTTCGGCCTCGGCGATCCCCCCCTCCCGGTCTTTCAGCGCGACGAGCACCCTCGCCAGCATAAGGCGGGCGGCGGGGCGGAAGCGGAGCCGGTGCGGGTCCGGGAGGCCGTCCGCGGCCGACACGGCCTCCCGAAGAAGCGCTTCCGCCGCCCGGAGCCTCTTCAGGGGCGGCGTCAGGGGGAATTCCCACGGTATCCTGGCAGGCCCGGGCAACTCCGCCAGGCAACGGGCCCAGTTGAGCTTCGCGTCGAGGGCGTCGGAGCCGCCCGGGCCCTGGAGGGCGTCCAGGCCCTCGGACGCCTCCCGGAGTAGCCCCAGGCCCTCTTCACCGCTGGCCGGATCATCAGAGTCGCAGAGTTCCGCGCCTAACCGCGAGCGGAGATTGAGCGCTTCGCGGGATCCGGGCCCCGCCCCGGCCGGGCCCTCCGCCTCGGCGAGGCGAAGCCTGAAAACGTCAGTGGCTTCCCGGAGAAAGGACGTTGCGGCGGGTTCGGGCGCGGGGAACAGCATGGGCCCGAGCGAGTGCCAGTCTTCAGGGACGGTAAAGCCTCCAGCTTCCGGGAATATCTCCGAACAGGCGTTTTCCCCGCCGTACCGGAAAACGGCGCACCCGTATCCAACCCGGCTTTCAGGCGCTCCCCCGGCATCGCCGCCTCCCTCGTCTTCCTGGACGGGTCTAGCGAAAACGCTCGCTGCGGCCGCGTGAATAGTAGCGGCCACGAAGCGTTGCTCTCTGAAAACCTCGGGCATGCAGTCCGGGCAGCTCTCCGAGCCTCCGGCCTCGACGATTTTCATGAAGCCGCTCGCGGCCGCGGCGGAGAGGGTGACCGCGAGTTCCTCTCGCAAGCTCAGGTTCGTCCCGTCCCCGCCCTGCTGGGCGACATGCGCGTCAACGGCGATCTCCGACGACTCCCAGATAGAGCCGGCCGTGCGGGCGAGCGCCGCCAAGACCCGCGGGTCGCCGGGTCCGTAGAGCAAGCGGGCAAGGGCCCGCACCCCGTCCCAGACGAAAGCCGCGTCCATGAAACGGCCGCGCTCCGCGAGGATCGTGGCAAACCGCCTTTCCCCCTCCACCATGCCGGGCATCGGCGGGAAGCCCCACGCGGGCCAGCTCTCCGGAAGACGCGCCTTTCTGCCCGGCGGAACCCGGGGGCGGGAACCGGCGCCCTTCTTGCCGGGCGGGGGGCCCATGGCCCCGGATTTCGCGCCGCCCTTCTTCCCGGACGGCCCCCCGCCTTTGGCATTCCCGCCGGGTTTCTTGCGTGCGGCATGCGCTGTCCCGGACGAGAGGCAAAGCGCCGCCGCCAGCACGGCGAGCGAGGCCAGGGCCGGGGGCAGGATACAGGGGAGGCTCACGGGATTTCCTTTACGCGCGGCCCAGGCTGCGGGACGCGGCCTCAGGTGCGCTGGCTGTGTCCGGTAAAGGGATGCCCGGACCGGTTAAGCGCGCTTACGGAACACGATCACGATATAGCAGCGAAGGGGGGCCGCGCAAGGGGGGCCGCGCAAGGGGGAGCGCGAAAGGGGGAGCGCGGCGTGCGCTATTCGTCTCCGGACGGGAGGGCGGACGCCGCCGCTGAGAACTGCGGATACGGACTACGGCCCCTGCGGGAGCTGCCTAATGGCCGGGGGGAGAGGCTCCAAGCCGCTGCAGCCGGTTCCCGGCAAGGCGCCGAAGGTCTCTCCCGTGACCCTTGAGGCCCCTCGCGCCCGGCTGTCCGCCAGGGCCGAGTCCGGGAATCCCGCGCCCACGGGAGGGGCGGTTTCCCCGCCGGGGAGCCAGGCGCCCGCGTCTGCCGGGGACTTGCCAGCGCCTGTTGGGCTGACTGGCGGTCGCCGGCTCGAATATGGCCCTTTTCGGAAATCGGTGCACGGACATGTCCGCAGAGGAGTCAAAGTGCTCGAGCCGGACGAGGGCCGGGGAGGAGGCGACATGCAGCAACGGAAAGCGCAAGCACGGGAGGAGGCGCTTGAGGATCAGGTGCATACCGAGGGCCAGCCTCAAGATCAAGTTGAAGGCGCTCTGCATTAACTTCGGGAGACTTTTCAGGTCTGCGTTGGGTTTAATGAATTTTAAAGGAAAATACTCCAAAAAAAATAGTTGGTTAAACTGTGCTCCAAATATTATTATATATTTTTTGTGAAATTTTCATCAACATTTAACACACGGATGATTATTGCGGTTGCTTCATTTTGCGGGCGCGTGACGACGAATTATTCTGGCGGCGGGGCAGGCGAGGCTCGATTTCATCTTTGGGAAAAATTGTATTTTTTCACGGACATCAATGACGCCGCTGCAATAATTACTGGAGAGGGCTATGAGCAATACTCCTAACTTAAGCGCAAACCATTAATTAAATTGGCAACAATACCTCAAGTAAATTTTAACAATATTCGACACAATCTTTCAATAATTGTCGCCATATATTGTATGCATACATTATATTTTATAACAGATTTACGAAACGACTATTTACAAAATTACTAGATAGAGAGTATGGTAATTACTAGGAGCCAAAAAAATGGCAAGGCAAACCAACTTAATGCCTGAGACATTGAAATTTACTGATCACATCGGAACTGGTCTGCTTGCTGTTGCATGTCCTCGCAATATAGTCGACGAGGTATTAGAGGAAACTGGCAAGTGTAGTCAAAGAGAAAGGCTATTGCCAGCGACTGCTGTCGTGTGCTTCATCATGGCATTGTCTCTCTGGAGAGAAATGCCATTGGATTAAGTTTATCGCATAATTATCAATGGTATGAACTTTATCGACAACAGCGTAGAACAGGAGTCGAACATTTCCAATGTGGCAATATCAAAGGCTAGAACCAGACTCGGCTCAGATGTGATGCGCCGTATAGCAGATAAAGTCGTATCACCAATAGCTTATGTAAACCAACCAGGAGCATGGTATAAGAATCTCCGTTTGATGGCTGTAGATGGAACTACCATAGATCTTCCTGATGAAGTTGCAAATGCAGAATTTTTTGGATACCCAAGCTCTTCAAGAAGTGACTCAGCTTT
>JAIRZX010000010.1 GCA_031267005.1 Deltaproteobacteria bacterium | reverse complement strand
CCTTGGCCGGAGAAAGGCCGGGCTGTTCGACCTTACCTGAAACAGGGGCGGTATCAGGTACGTCCGAAGCGGAGCCGGGCCCCGGGGACGGCGCGAGTACAGGAGCGGCCGCAGGGGCCGAACCAGAAGGATGTTCCCCTCCAGACACCGAAGCGGGCGCCTCCGACGGGGCTGAGCCGGGCCCGTCGGCCGGACCCGGCACCGAATCAGAAGAAGGGGCGGAAGCCGGCTCCGCAGCCTTCGCCGAGGCGGGGGCGGAAGCCTCTCCCGGTACGGCGTCAGCGGAAGAGCCGGGGGCTGGCGCGGGAGGCGCCACGGGAGCCGCGGGAGCCGCGGGCGACTCGGGGCCGGGAGGGATGGCCGGGATGGCGCCCGGCGCGGAAGGGAGGGAATCGCCCGCCGAAGTCTGTCCCGGGCCGGGCGCGGCGGAAGCCGTCAAGGAGGCGGGGGCTACTGGGGAAGAATCCGCGTCTGTCAGCTTGAGTTCGTAGGTTACGACCTCAGGCGTCCTGGACCCGTAGCCCCTGAACGGAGGGGAGATAGGGACGGAGCGGGCCGCCTGGGCGCCAGGCGCGGACAACGCATCTGCGGCGGCTGACGCGGGAACGAGAATCTGCGTCGCTGCCGGAGCATTTGAGCCGTCCGGAGCCGCGCCGTCCATGCCGGAACCGGGCCTCCCAGACTGAACCGGGGAGTCCGCGTCAGCCACGGGCGGGACGGCAGACGCGGCTCCGCCCTCTCCAGCCGCCCCCCGGACAGACGCCTGCCGGACCGTCACGGCCCGTGCGCCTGCGGAGTTTCCCGCCGCGTCATGAGCAGCCGGAGCGAACCCTATCGCGGTCGCGTAAGCCCCCGCGTCGGCTGAGGCCCCGGACTGGCCCGGCGCCGCCTTCAGGCCGCCTGGCGACGCGACTGGAACGGACGAGGGCGCGGGCGGGGAGGAGCCCTGCTGGGAGGCAGCGGCCAGGCCCCGCGACTGGCTCCTGTCGCCTGCGGAAGGGGCTGACCCGCCTTTTTCATCCGCCTTGTCCGCGACCGAAGGCGAGCTCGAAGTGTCAAGCTCGTAAACGACTACTTCGTTTGCGGAGTAGCCGCGGAAACCGCCGGAATAGGACGATCCCTGCGCGACTAAGGCGCCGGACGGCGCCAGCACGGCGAGGAGCGCTGCAAAAAGTGTCAATGGTTTGAAAATCATATGCATATGGTGCCGCCGGCAGTATTTGGAATGGACGGAGCCAAACGTCGCGTCACGTATTATATCGGCAACTCATAGCGGGTTCACAATAAAACTCGACTAACGCCTAAGAAAATGAAAGCCCGCGCGCTGAGCGTACGGGCTTGGTTTCGGCTTCGTATGTCCAGTTACAGGATATCACCGTCAACGGCCCCCAACCTGCGGAGGCGGTGCGGCGCGCTCGGGGGGAATTCGCCGCCGTGAAAAAAAAAAGTCAGTTGCCGCAGGCCCCGACCGGGAGCGAGGCGGAATCTCGAAGCCTTGCCCTTAAGCCAAGTCCGGGAGCCGCGCAAGGGATATTAAAACGGTATCCAGCCGGCTGCGCGCAGGTCGAAACCGAAACGCAACCGGACTCGCAAATCCGCAATGGTTCGCGGGCGGGAGGAGAAGCCCTACGCCAGCTTGAAGTAGCACTTGCGGGCCCTCGGGCCGTCGAACTCGCAGAAGTAGATGGCCTGCCACGTACCAAGCACAAGGTTCCCCTTGTCGACGATCACGGTGACGCTGGACCCAACGGACGACGCCTTCAAATGCGCAGGGCTGTTGCCCTCGGCGTGGCGGAACTCCGGGTCGGCCGGGAAGGCCTTGGAGAGGCCAAGGAGCATGTCCCGCTGCACGTCGGGATCGGCGTTCTCGTTTATGGTCACCCCGGCGGTGGTGTGCGGCACGAATACCACAAGGAAGCCTTCCCGGATCCCGGAATCAACGAGGCACTCGCGGGCGAGGGAGGTGATGTTAACCAACCCCTCCTTGGGGGTATTGATAGCGAAGGGGTACAGCTTGCCCATGTCTATCCTTCCGAATGGTGGGTCGCCGCCTCGCTGGAACGAAGGCGGAAAGACATTAAGATTGCGGTTAAAGCCCGGTACAGCCATGTACCCTTGTCGGGGCGAATAATGTTCGGCAACTCTCGCGGCCCACGTTCTGGTGGCCCGAAGGCCAGAAGGGCCGATGGCTAGATGGGCCGAAATGCCGATGCCCAGATGGCCCGATGGCCATAAGGCCCGATGGCCATAAGGCCCGATGGTCCGCTGGACTTGACGAACGGTTGCGCCCGGAAGAGGTTTCATCCATTCCCGCTTAACACGGAACTGGGCCTTGGGCGCTGCTCCTCTGCGGCGCAAGGCCTTGATCTGGGCTATCGGGCTCCAGAGCCTCTGGCGGACTGCGGAGGCCGTAGAGTACATCCGGCAGGCCGAAGCGTGGACGCCCCGGGGACGAAACGTCCAATGGCTTTGAAAATACAGCCGATTTGGGCCCTGCGTCAAGCTCGGACCGCCCGACCGTTCGGCGGCCAAAAATAGGAGAGGCATTCCTATGTAGATGGGAAAGGCGAGGGAAAGAAAAGACTAGGCAAACAGCTGAAAGCGTCTGCCTAGCAAACCTGGAGCCGTCCAGCGGCTCCAGCAACTTAGCTCGTCCCCCGTTAAGACTGAAGACCGGCCAGGGGCAATACGCCTCGCGCTCTGCACGGGACGTCCTGGTGAATGAAGCCCTTAAGGATTTCGGTAGCCCGAACGCGAAGCCCCCCAGTGTACGGAAGGCCGTCCGCTGACGGGTATCATGGCTGTCTCTCGCCTACATGAAACCCGAACGGCAAGCGTCAGGGCCGAAGGGGCCCGTATGTTGCGCAGTTGAACGATTCGGGCAATACAGGGAACAGCTAAATCTGAAGTTCTCTGATAGAAACGGGCATCCGATACGGCCAAGGAGCCGCAGTCGCGGAACAGGTTAGTTCCCTCTACGGCGCAGGGCTCATGGCGCGGTGACGCGCCCGCTTTCCGTAACCGGGAGCCCGTAACCGGGAGCCTGGAGCCTGGAGCCTGGAACCGGGAACCGGAAGCCGGGAACCGGAAGCCGGGAACCGGAAGCATGGAGCCAAGAGCCGGAGCAAGGGACCGGCTACGGCCTACGGGACTCATGGGGCTAAAATTCACCCAGATAGTTCCGGAACAGTGTTAGTACGACATCTTGGGTTGAGCTTCCAGGATTGTGATGATCCGAAAGCAGATCGGCTGAGGCGAAGTATTTAAACAAGGCGCGAACAGATACTGGAGCCGCAACGCGGAGCCGTTCAATCTGCCGCCGCGGCCGCGACGGCCTTTCCGGGCCCGGAGGCGAGCTCCCGGAAAAGCGGTCGCGGGACCGCAGGCGAACTCGTCCGCAGGGGAGCGCTAACCCCGCGTCTAGCCCACCTGGACGGTAATCTTCTTCTTCAGGGCGAACTTCTTGAGCTTGTAGTTCATAAGCTGGGGTGAAATCTTGAGGCTCCTGGCCGCCTTGGCCGCGTTCCCCCCCGCAGCTTCCAATGCCGCTGCGATCCTCTCAGCCTCGGTCGCGGAGTGGAGGAAGTGGGCTGGGCGCTGGGCGCCGTCCCTTGCTCCTTCGCAGGCTCCCGGCGCGCCGTCGCAGTCCCGGAAGAGCCCCTCCAAGAGGGTGGAGACGAAGTGGAACGGCTTAAGCTGTTCCTCCCCCTGGGAGAAGACGTTCATGGCGCCCTCAATCCCGCTCTTGAGCTCGCGCACGTTCCCCGGCCAACGATGCTTCAAAAATGCCTCCTTCACCTCCTCCGAAACCCCGTCCGCCGTCTTGGAGAAAAACTTCGAGAATGATTTGACGAACTGGTCGGTTAAAAGCGGAACGTCGCCAAGCCTCTCCCTAAGCGGGGGGAGGTTGAGAGTTACCACGCCTAACTTGACCAGGAGCCCCGGCCTCACGCGCCTGGAACTCACTGCTTCCTTCAACGGATCGGAGCAGGCGCTCATGAACTTCACGTCCAGTTCCCTGGCTTTCCCAGCCGCGCCCACCCGAGGCGCCCTGCCCTCCTCAACAGCGGCCAGGAGCCTGTCCTGGATGCCC
>JAIRZX010000604.1 GCA_031267005.1 Deltaproteobacteria bacterium | reverse complement strand
GTCGCCGCCGTTGCGCTCCACCTCCGCCGAGATCTCCCCCACCTTCCTCTTCGCGGTCCCCTTGAAGGCCATATGCTCCATGAGATGCGCCAGGCCCTGCTCCTCCGGGCCTGTTTCTGAGGCGGAACCGGCCTTCACCATGATCCTGGCCGCCACCACCGGGTTCCCGGGCTGCGGCGCGAGGATCACCTTCATCCCGTTCGGGAGCTTGAAGGAAGTGTCGGCGGCGGAAGCGGAAGGCGCGGCCGCAACGCTAGAAATCATAAAAACCACCATGGCGGCCGCTGGCCGCGCAGTTTCTGTGTGACGCGCCCGCCCCCCTCCGGAGGGCCCCCCCGGAAGGGGCTGCGGGACGGAAATGCCCGTTAGGGGCGCGGCTGGCGGAAGCGCCCGGAGGGTCCACCGGAAGCCTTTCCCCGGGAGGGTACGGAAGGGGAGTCGGAGTGGCTGAAGCGGGGGCTTGCCGGAACTGGGGAACCGGGCTTAACGTGACTGGGGGGCCGGGTCTCGAGGGGATTAAGCCTGGATCGGATAAGGCACGGAAATTGCATCGGGCTTCTGGTTCGAGGGCAAAGCAAGGCGCGGGCCAAACCGGGGCGGGGCCCGGCGGAAGCCCGGGGCCAAAGCGCTGGAAACGGCGGACGCGATTATCGGGGGGCGCCCGCCGCAACTTCGTCCGAAACGGAGCGTTCTGCGGAAAAATGGCCCCGCGGGGCGCGGGCTCCCGAAGAGTTCTTGCCGTCCCGCTGTCTCGCCCTTGACCGAAGCTCCGGGACGGCGTCGGACTGCCGTCGGCGCGGAAAAGTATATTTGCCTCAAATTTGTCTGTCAAGGAAGTCCCCGGAACCGGGGAACCGCCGGCCAAGGCGGGTTTTGGCTCCATTGACGGAGCCGTCCCCGACTCCCTCCGGACCCTTTCCAGCCCCCCTCCGGACCCTTTCCAGCCTCCCTCCGGACCTTTACCGCCTTTTCCGCCTGGATTCGGCGCTTCGGCGCCTTGTCGCGAGGCTTGCCTCGCGAAGGCCGAACGTTAGCGCGGGGCCCAGAGACGGACTCCGCTCTCTCGCGCAAAGCCGGACTTGCCAACAACCGTTTTACGGCTTATAATGTTTATAACCATTCAGTTGCCCTGCGGTCGGGGACGGCAGTTGCCCCGCGGCCGGGGACGGCAGTTACCCAGCGGCCGGGGACGGCCCCTTCTTCATGCCGGAAACTGGGCTGCCGGCGCCCGGGCCGCAGAACCCCAACTCGCTATATTTAGGTTGTCCCTAACCAGGGTAGCGGAAACACGCGGTGCCGGGCCGTACAATCCCGGCGCACCCGCCTTTTTCCAAAGTCCGCGCCCCCTCCCGGCCGAACGCGCCTCACTTGAAGGACCCTTCCAGCTTGGGTCCGCCGGATGACCTCCTCCCGCCCGCACGCGATTCAGAGCAGGCGCCCCGCCGAGGGCGGGCGCCTCCCTGGGACGCTGAGGCAGTCCGAAAGCCGCCTCGGCCGAAAAACGGGAGCGGTGTAGCCTCGGCCGAAAAGCATGCCGCTTTCACGCCTCCCCACGGGAGGTGAACGGACGTCAACTATTCAATCGCGCGCCGAGCCATCCCAGCCCCCAGAGCCGGGGGGGAGGCCAGCCAGGCTCGCGGTCTCCCCTCAACCTCCCCAAGCCCCTGAGGCCGCCTGGAACCCGGCGGGTCCGATTCCGCGAGAGAGGCTTCCTTCATGGCCGACGCCAAAAAGACGACCTGGTCCATCGACCGGCTCCTGAAGCCGAACACGCGCATAGACCTTATCCTGGACATCGATCTCATCAACGACAGGATCGACGTGCGCTACGGCTCCGTTTACGACATCACGGACCAGTTCGTAATCATTTCCCAGACCGACCCGATGATGACTATGTCAATGTCGGGCAGGGACGTGGAGGTGACGTTCGTCGGCAGGGACCCCGTGAGCGGGGAGATCATCCGCTGGGGCTGGACGGGCAGGATAGCCAAGATAGCCCCCTTCCAGCTTAACCCCCAGGAAAGCGTCCAGGCGGTCTACATCACCGCCCCGAGGGCGGGCGAGATCAACGAGACCAACGCCCGGATGGACTACCGCCTCACGATAGTCTCCAACGAGCACATATCCATACAGACCCACCCCTCCTTCGGGCGGGTGGTGCTCTTCGACTTCTCGGCGGGCGGGGTGCTCATAGGCGTGCCCGCGCCCCCCCAGGCCTCGCTCAGCATGAGGCTGTGGTTCACTCTGTTCTTCCCCAACTTCATGACCCAGGGCGGCCAGACCACCATTAACGGCGAGGCCGAAGTGGTGCGCATCAACTACGCCCCCGGCGACTCCATGGCCAAGCTGGGCCTGAAATTCCACGAGCTGGACCTAAACGCCACCCGGGCCCTCCAGAAAGCCATAAACTACTACATGCTGGAGGAGCAGAGAATCCGCAACCGCACTGACGCCTGAGCGCGGGGGCCGCAAGGGCCCACGGGCCTGCCGGACCGTCGGGCTCCTGCGCGTGGACCGCGCCGCTTCCCGGACGTGGACCGCGCTGGCTCTCGGGAGCCGTGCCTCTACCGGCCGCCTCCCTATTGCCACCCTGTGCCCCCTAGGGGTTTCCGGACTTTCCCGCATGGGCCCGCCTTTTAGGCCCACGCGGTTTTTTTTATGCCTTTTCCCCGCCCGCCGATGCTTCACCCGGACCGCTCGGGCCGCCCTTTGCCGCGAGCGTCGCCCGGACCGCTCGGGCCGCACTTTGCCGCGAGCGCCGCCCGGACCGCTCGGGCCGCCCTTGCCGCGAGCGTCGCCCGGACCGCTCGGGCCGCCCTTGCCGCTCAGGCGCGGACATAAGAAGCCCTCCCCGGCATCAAGCGGCCCGGCCGCCGCTCGCGTTAAGTAGCCGCCGTCAAGGCGCCTTCCATGAAAAGGCCCCCGGCCTCCGAACCCCCGCTCTGCGCGGGAGCCCGGCCGGGGGCCTTTTCCGTTAACGCTGCGGCCTCGAAGCGGCGAGGGGTGGGCTTAGGCCGCGACGGGCCGAAACGCCACGCCGCGACGGGCCGAAACGCCGGACGGCCGCTACGGGCCCGCTGGCCGCGGTCAGTGGGTCCAGAGCTGGCGGTCCTTGGGCACCCACCATTCCTCAATGTTGTAGCCCAAGCCTATGGGGGCCACCTCCGGTCCCTGGAAACGGTTGGAGAGGGCTATCAGGCTGTCCGGGACGAAGAGGAACACGTAGGGCACATCCTCGTAGAAGATCTCCTGGATCCTGTCCAAGGCGGCCTTGCGGGCCCCGTGTTCCAGGGTAAAGCGGGCCTTGTCTATGAGCTCGTCCACCTCGCTGTTGGAGTAGCTTATGAAGTTGAGCTCGCCTGGGTTAGTCTTGGTGGAGTTGAAGACGTCGAAGAGATCCGGGTCCCGGGGAATGGTCCAGCCCATGATGACCGACTCGAAGTCGTGCTTGTCGAGGTTCTCCTTGGTAAGCGCCGCCCACTCGAGCACCCTGATCTTGACCTCAATGCCCACGTCCTTCAAGCGCTGCTGGATTATGAGGCCGCACTGCTCCCTGACCTTGTTGCCCTGGTTGGTGAGGACAGTGAGGGTGAAGCGCCTGCCTTCCTTTTCCAGGTAGCCGTCCCCGTCGGTGTCGCTCCAGCCCGCCTCCTTCAAGAGCGCCCTCGCGCGGTCCGGGTCGTAGGGGTAGGGCAACACGCCCTTGTTGTTAGCCCACATGTCCGGCTTGAACGGCCCGTTGGCCACGGTCCCCAGGCCCAGGAGCACGCCCTCCACGATCTCATCCTTGTCGATGGCGAAGTTAATCGCCTGCCTGACCTTCACGTCCGCCAGCCTGCGGTCGTTGAAGTTGAAGCCCAGGTAGGTGTAGGAGAAGGCCGGGTAGCGGTAGAAGGCGAAGCGGGAGTTAAGCTCCGGGTCGCGCGACGCCTGCTCCCACTGGTCGGGGAGAAGGCCCATCATGTCCAGCCGCCCGGTGCGGAGCTCCATCATCTGGGTGGCCATGTCGGGGATTATGGAGGTGACGAGGCTGTCCAGCCGCGGCCTCCCCCCCGAGTAGCTCTCGCTCGCGGCCAAGGTCACCCTCTGCCCGGTCTCCCAGGACTTGAGCTTGAATGGTCCGTTCCCCACCGGCTTGCGGGCGAGCGGCGACTCGTCCAGGTCCACGCCCTCAAGGAGGTGGCGGGGCATGATGCTGAAGCCCCAGACCGAAACCGCGCTGGCGAGCACCCTCCTGTAAGTCACCTTGAAGGTGAGCGGGTCAGGAGCCGAGGCCTCGGCCACCTGCCGGAAGTCCTCTCCGTATGGCGTGGGCGTCTTTGGATCGCTCATGAGCCTCCAGGTGAAAAGGCAGTCCTCGGAAGTCACCGGGGCCCCGTCCTCCCACTTGACCCCGTCCTTGAGTTTGAAGGTCACCGTCAGCTGGTCGTCGGAGATCTCCCAGGACTCGGCCAGATCGCCTGTCAGCTCCAGGTCCTTGTCGAACTTGATGAGACCCCGGTAGACCTGTCCGGTGATGGCCGTCGAGGAGGTGTCGCTCGCGAGCGCGGGTATGAGGTTCGTTGCCTCGGCGATGGCCGCGTCCAAAAGCGAGTCCCCGTACACGGACCCGTCCGGGGCCTGCTCCCCGGCCGCGGCAGGGCCGGGGGCCTGGGCTTGGTCCGCCTGGGCCGTCAGGACCGGCTCGGGTTCCGGAAGGCTCCCGGGCTCGGAGTAGGCGCCTGCCGCCGCGCTCAGCGCGGCGGCTGTGGATGAGGTGCCACCGCCCTCGCCCCCCCCCCCAGCGGCCGGGGATTCGCCGCCCTGGGAGCAGGCTGCCAGGGCAAGGGCAAGCACGGGCGCCAAAGCGACCGCGGCGCGGAAAAATGCTGGTCTCACGTCTTTACCTCTGCGATGTTGTTTCGGCGGCCTGGCGGCCGCAGGGGGGGACGGGCGCGCGGGAGTCTCCCGGCGCCCGGCCAGTTTGGGTGCCTGGCGGCGCTGCCCGCACGGCAAGGCGGCCCGTTCGGGGCCCGGCGGGCGGGTTTTGTGCTATCATGAGCCCCTCGGGGACCCTCTTTCGAGGCCTTTCGGAGCAATTTTGGCCCCTTATGGGGCCCTTCGGGGTCCTTCGGAGCCCCGGAAGGGGTCTCCGAGGGCATCGGCTACCGCGCCGAAGGCTTTTAGCCGGAGGACCCGAAGGCCTTCGGCGGACATCGAGGACGTACCCCGGCGGACGCCGCGAAGGGATCCGGCGGACGCCAGAAGGCCTCCGCAACCCTTGCCGACGCAGTTTCGCGGGCCTTCCTGAGGCGGTCAGCTGGCAGTTTCGCGGGCCTTCCGAGGCGGTGAGGAGTCCCCCTCGGAGTCCCTTCAGAGGCCGTTTCGATTCTCCTGCCGCCGCCCTGGACGATAGTCCCAAGCCGTCCCCGCCTCAAGCCCCGACCCCGTGATTATACATATTTAGTTGTTTCAGCCAAACACCCGCCGCCGCCCACCCCCCCGGGCGTCAAGGATCATGAGGAGGAGCCCTGGAGACGCAGATGGCAGCCGAAAACCCCCAAATACTCACGCCCAGCAAGGTGGCGGCAGGCCTCAAGCGCCTGATGGACCGGGAGTTCGGCCGCGTCGCGGTGGCGGGCGAGCTGGCCGGGGTGGCCAGGGCCCCCTCGGGGCACGCGTACTTCACGCTGAAGGACGCGGGCGCCACGTTAAGCTCGGTGATATGGAAATCCTCCAGGCGGGTCGGCATGGAAGCCCTCCTGGAAAACGGCCTGGAGGTCCTGGCCTGGGGGAAGCTCGCCTGCTACGGGCCCAGGAGCCAGTACCAGCTCGTCTGCGACCGCTTGGAACCCCGGGGCGAAGGGGCCTTGAAGCGCGCCTACGAGCTTCTGAAAAAACGCCTGGAGGCCCAGGGGATCTTCAGGAGCGAACGCAAGAGGCCCCTCCCGAGGTTCCCCGGCAAAGTGGCGCTCTTGACTTCCGGGCGCGGGGCGGCCGTGGAGGACTTCGCGAAGACCGCGCTTTCCCGCTACCCCGGGGCCGCCATAAGCCTCTTCCCGGTCCGGGTCCAGGGGGAGGGCGCGGCCCTCGAAATGGCCTCCGCCATAGCCGCTGTAAACTCCTGGGGCGGCTTCGACCTGATAGTTCTGACCCGCGGCGGGGGGAGCGCGGAGGACCTGTGGGCCTTCAGCGAGGAGCCCCTGGTCTTGGCCGTGGCCGCCTCCCGGCTCCCGGTGCTCGCGGCCGTCGGCCATTCCAGGGATCTGTCCCTGTGCGAGCTCGCCGCCGACGCGAGCGCCATCACCCCCACCGCGGCGGCCGAAGCGGTCTTCCCTGACGCCTCGGCCGCAGCCGGCGAGGCCCTCGAGATGGCGGCCCGGATGCGCCGCTCGCTGGAGTCCTCCCTGGCCGGGCACAGAGCCTCCCTCGAGCACTCGGGCCGGTCCGGTGCGCTCTTCATGGAAAGGAGGATAGCCCAGGGGCGCCAGGCGCTCGCGAGGCTCCGCGAGGCCCTGGCCGGGTCCGCTCGCCTGGTTTTTATCGGGGCCGCCGCCCAGTCCGCCGCCTTGAGCTCGAAGCTGGCGCACTCGGCCTCCGTCGCCGTAGGCCTCGCCCGCGCGGAAGCGACGCGCCTGGACTCGCAGCTGAAGATTCTCTCCCCCGCCAACAAGGCGCTCGCCCTCCGCTCGGAGCTCGATGGCCGCGTGAACGCCCTCGGTCTTCTCAAGGAGAGGCTCCTGGCCCCCTTCCGCAACGATC
>JAIRZX010000602.1 GCA_031267005.1 Deltaproteobacteria bacterium | reverse complement strand
CGTAGTCTTTGGACGAGGTGACCGATCTCCTCATCTGGGCCAGGAACGGCTCGAGCCTCTGGATAGGGCCCGAGAGCACCGTGGGGAAGAAGGACACGAAGGCGAAGGCCTCCAGGAAGCCCGGTGTCTCCGCCGCCGGGTCCCGGTACTTGTCTATGGCGAGGCTCAGCCCCTGGAAGGTGAAGAAGGACAATCCCACCGGATAGACGATTTCGGGGAGGCTGAAGAGACCCCCGTGAAGGGCCAGGCCCATGTCCTCCAATGTGGTCAGGGCGAATTCGAAGTATTTGAAAAAGCCCAGGACCCCCAGGTTCAGGAGCACGTCCCCCCAAACGACCATCTTGCGGCTGGAGGAGGGCATCTCGGGCGTCATCATCTTGGCCGCCTTCCAGTTGAAGAAGGTGACCGCGACCAGCAGCGGCAGGAACTTCGGCGCCCCCAGGCCGTAGAACACGAGGTTGAAGAGGCACAGCGCCGGGACGTAGAGCCTCGAGTCACCCCTGAGCCGCCAGTTGAGGACGAGGGCTATCCCGAAGAAAATGGCGAAGTCAAGGCTGGTGAAGGGCATGCGGTGGCTCGCTGGCGGCCTCCCCCGCGCGGGGCTCCTTGCGGAGGGCCGCCGCGGGCCCGTCGGGGGAAGGGAGGGCGGCGGCGGTCGCGGGGACGGAGGGGCGGTGGGGGCCGGGGGGAGGCCGGAAGAAGCGGGGGATGCGGAAATCGGCAGGGCCTCAGCCTGGCGTTCCCGGGGGAAGGGGCGGGAAAAAGCCGTAAGCACCTTAAAGCTCGAGGCGGAAGCGCCGGACGGCTTTGGGCGTGGGCTTCGGGAAATCCGGGGCTTGGGGCTTCGGGAAATCCGGGGCTTGGGGCTTCGGGAAATCCGGGGCTTGGGCTTCGGGAAAGCCGGGGCTTGGGCTTCGGGAAAGCCGGGGCTTGGGCTTCGGGAAAGCCGGGGAAGGCGGCTTAGGGAAAGCCTGGGCGGACGCCCCGGAAAGGCTAAAGGCGACGGCCCGGAGAGCCCAGCGGCGCCGGGGACCGGCGGGCCAGGGGGACGGAATGCCCGGGGAGCCGCAACGCGGGAGTCGGGAACGGCGGAGGGCCTGTGGAGCCTTGGCGCTGGAGCCCCTCTCGTACGGCGGGCGACTGGACCGGGAGCGGGGGGTCCCGGGCCCCGCGGGTTCCTGAAGGCGGGTCCGGCCCGGAAAGGCGGCCAGCTCCGGCGGGGAGGGCGCTTGTGACTCCCTTAAGAAAACGCGGGAGGAGCCGGGGCTTTCGGGGCAGGCGAAGGGCGGAAAGGCGGAAAGGCGGAAAGGCGGAAGGGCGGAAGGGAGTCAAGGCGCAAATGCCCTGTGCAGGCGGTGCCTTGAGGGCCTTTCATGCCCCGCGGCCGGGGGGAAAGAAAAACGAAAGCCCTTTCGGGCTTTTTGAAAGGGGCGGAATAGGAGGGGAAGGCCCTCGGAGGCGCGGGGGGATTCGAACTTGCCCGGGGAGCCCGCGCCGGGGCCGGCGTCACTAAAAAGGCGGGCGGAAAGGGCAAGCTATTTAAACGCCCGCGCTCCCGGAAAGGCAGGGGCGAGGCGCCGCGGATACGGGCTGGCCAACATTATAGAAGGCGAAGGTATCATATTCCGCCTGGCGGCGATAGCCCCCGCCGGACGGCCGGAAAAGCCCCGCGAACCCCGTCGGCGAGCGGCTACGGCCGTTCGGGCGTTCTCGGGACGCCCCCTGCCCGGCCTTTTCCTGGTCGGGGCTGTCGGCGGACGTCCGGGGATCCAGGTCCAAGGCTGCCGGACAGGCGCCTGCGGCGCTTGTGAGGGCAAAGGGCCGGCCGTCCAGGACGAAGGCGGCGGCGTGGAGAGCCCCGGCGTGGCGATGGGCGGTGCCCGCCGGGCTCCGGAGCGGGGCGGGCCGGAGCGGAGCGGGGCGGAAAGGGCCGGGAGAGCCGCGCCCGGGACATTACGCCGTGAAGCCGTGCGCGCGGCGTTTCCGTAGCCGTGCGCAGACGAGGGACATGCCTGCCGCCGGTCCGGGGGGTCAGTTCCATCATCCTGTGGCCTCTAAGAGGGGAAGGCGATAATGTCCGGCCCCTCCCGCAGGATTCCGGGGCGGAGGATGAGGCCTAGCGGATAGCTCCCGGAGCTTTGCGGATGGTTCCCGGAGCTTTCCATCGCCTGACGGACGGCGCACGGTTCACTGTCGCGCGGCGTCGGCTTGCCATAAGCGGCCGCGAGGCTTGCTTAGGGCGGATTATACCGGGAAGGGGCGCAGGCTTGCCTCGAAGGGCGCGTTCGCCATGCCTGCGGAATCTTCCGCGCGCATTGCTCCGGTCGTGCCGTCTGCCGCCTGCCACGCCACCCGCCCTCGCCTCCCGCGCCAGCGGGCGTCAGCGCGTTTCTTCTCCAGCCTGACGAAGAAAAGCGGATTACGGACGCTTATGCTTCCAAGGCGAGCTTTCGAACGCAATTATCGTCTTGGTGCGGCGACGCGCCGGAAACTTCCGGGGAGGCTTTGCGGAACCCGCCTCGGCCCGGCCGGTAGCCGGTCTGGCTTTCGCGCGCCGTGGGCGCACCGGCAAACGACATCGCTGTCGCCCGGAGGTTGAAAACACCTTGGAGAGTCAGGACGACAACGCTGGTGGCTTCCGGGGAGCTGGATAACGGCTTGTAATGTCCAGCCGGGAAAGCTCATGCAGTCGCGGAAAACGGGATAATCTCGGGCTAGTGTTTTCCTGGGTTTCCGGGGCTCGTCCCCCCCCGTTTTTTGCCTCTTCGACCCTTCGGGGCGTATCAGGGCAGGAACCGCGCCCGCCAGTCCGTTCGCCGGTAGGCAGGCGGCCCCGTTTGCGGCCAGCGGCAAGCTCCGGGAAGCAGAGGGAAGGAGCAGGGCAGAGCGCCTGGGGCGGTCAGGCGAAACCCAGTAAGTCACGCTCGGGACTTTTGCCAGTTCCCCGGTCTGCCGCAGGGAGGCGTTTGGCTATTCGCCGAAGGGTTTCCAGGCGTTGCTTGCCCTTATGCGGGAACTCGGCTCTTCGTAACAGGGAGACCGCCGTGCCTCCCGGAGATAGGGTCCGTTGCCGTCAATTCAATGCAGGGCTCCGCCTTCGGCTCCAGGGATCCGGGGATACGGCAAGGCGTTCCGTAAGGAGGATTGCCGTTTCCCGGTCCGGCGGCCGCTATGGCGCCATGTTTTCCGGCTGTCAAAAACGGGCATGCCGAAGCCCGCGTCCCGGAAAAGCCGAAAGCCCCGGAAACTAGCCTGGGAGCCGGTTTCTGGGGGCTCCCGGAAGCTTCGGGGCTTCCTGGAAAAGGAATATGGAGGCGGCAGGCGGATTCGAACCGCCGAATAACGGTTTTGCAGACCGTCGCCTTAGCCACTTGGCTATGCCGCCTCAGTGCCGTCCAATGGTTTTCCGGGCGGAAAACGGTTTAACCTTATACCCCGGCAGGGGGTTTTCTGTCAATGTTGATGTCCGTGCAAAACCATGTGAAGATAGATTTACGCCTTGCGGCCCTCTTGAACCGGTGAAGAACGCTTCTAGCCAGGAAGCTCTTCAGAAGCATTTGAGGACTGGGGCCCTCCCGGCGGATAGCAGGGCTGGAAGCCCTTGGCTGCTTCAGCGTGGCTACGGGATGCTTCCCGCTTGAGGTGTCTTGCCGGAAGCAGAAGCCACGGTACGGGCCGAAGCCACGGTACGGACCGAAGCCACGGTACGGGCCGTCCGGGATTGTTCCCTTCCTGCCGACGGGAAAGAGGTTCTGCCGCGAGCTCTTCATTTTGGTTTGGGTATTCCTGATGCCTGGCCTGCGGTCCGGACGTTTCCCGCCTTCGCGGTTGGTACTGCCGCAGAGCCCTGCTGACCAGGTTTTACGGTCGCCTCCTCCGGGGCGGGGTCGGCAGGGCCGCCTTCCGGGGGGCGGACATCGGGCTGTGGCTACTCGCGGTCGCCCCCCCGGAACGGGAGGGCGGTCGTTTCCTCGTCCAGGGAGCCTGTGTGCCCCGTTAGTTATTCTGTCTGCTTTCGACGGTTCCGGCACGGGGCCGGGGCCTCCGGCGCGTGCGGTCAGCCGGGGTGCTTCTTCCCCATGGTCCTGCGGACCTGGGTTGACCGGAACCGGCTTCGGCCCGGAATCCGGCGGGCCGTGCGGCCTGGGTGGCATCCGTAGCGGGTTCTTGGGGTTCGGCCGTCCGGGGCACCCCGTCGGGGACGGGTTCTTCGGGCACTGGCTCGGGTCCGGCCCTCAGGGTCCCCCCGCCTGGGACGGGCTCCTCGGGCTCAGCCGTCCGGGGCCCCCGTCGAGAACTGGCTTTTCGGGCTCGGGCTCGGCCGTCCGGGCCCCCCCGTCCTGGACGGGCTCTTCGGGCTCGGGGCCGGACGTCCGGGCCCCCCCGTCCTGGACTGGCTCTTCGGGCTCGCCCCGGCCGTCCGGGCCCCCCCGTCCTGGACGGGCTCTTCGGGCTCGCCCCGGCCGTCCGGGGCCCCCCGTCGGGGACTGGCCCCTCGGGCACGGGCTTCTGAGCCTCGTCGTTAGGCATGATGGTCTTGGCATTTCTCGGAAGGGGAGGGGATTCGGGCCGGACAGCCCTGCTTTTCCTCTTGGCTGGGCGCTCCTCCTCCTCCTCCTCCTCCTCCTCCTCCGTTCCGTCCTTGCCGCCGGAACCCTCCGGGGCGCCCGCGAACGGCTTGACCTCGCAGGCCTACTTCTTGGCGGCCTCCCGTTTCTCCTTCTCCTTCTCCTTCTCGTTTTCCTTCTCCTGCTGTGCGTCCACCTGGGCACTCGTCTGTCTGAACTTCTCATCCGCTCCTATAACGTACTTCTGCTCAACGGGCTGAGCCATGTTAACAAGGGAGGGCAGGGGCTCGCCCCCGCTGGCGGCGCCCAGGGCCCCGGCGATGAAGTCAACCGGGGCCTGCCCCCTGAGTTTCAGCGTGCCCAGAAGCGAGAAGAAAACCTGCAGGCAGATGATCCCGCTCAGGCTCTGGGAGAACAGGCATGCCTTATCTAAAGGTCACTACGGGCCTGAGGCCCCGCTCGGCCGATAATGCTAAACTTCGCATTATCGGCCGAAAGCAGTCTCCGTCCCGCTAGTGTTCAATCGCGAAAGTTTGTGGGGTAATTCTGGAACTGGGTGCCTTTCACCTTCCTTTTCCGTCAGACCTCAGGTTTGTGAGTTTCGTTATGAACCTCAACTAATGGCCTATGACGCTGGACATGCAACTTGCGCACGAAAAATTTACGTCTAGGGTGTTGTGCGTGAGTTTGGGTATTGCGCGCGAGTTTATCGTGGAATGCTTGCGCAAGGCTGAACAGGTATGCGGAAATCTGGTAGCCGTGAAATAGGACGATGGGTAGCCTGTCGGGTCGCTTATGCTGCCCGAAGCGGATTATGCTGTTGTCCAGAATAAAAAAAATTTTAAGTCAACTGTCGGGTACCTTCATGCAGGGATTCGGTTCGCACAGGCTGTCTGTGAAATCCTGAAACTCGAACCGCCTCTTCATCGGGTTCGTCATGGTTGTCGCTGTCCCCGTGCCGATATCAGGCTCGGCGTACAGGATGGAGCCCCAGCCGTGCTTGTTGCAGCTGGTCCGGGCCTTGACGGGACCTTCGTTGCCGTGCCGGACGGAGCCGAGCTTCCGCTCAGGGGACTGTACGCTAATCTTCTTGATCCTCTTCAAGGCTGAGGAATTCGTGCGACCTCTGGAGGAGCTCTTCGGCGGGCAAGCTTCTGATCCTGACATGGTTCCTGCCGCAAACGGCTACAGCTACTGCGTGAACCGGTTTTGGATTGCCGACGTAAGGCAGGAGGTATTCATTTTTTATGATCTGCTTGAAAGCGGCTTTGATGCAGGAATCGAGTTTCCTGTTGTCATTGCCGGATATTACGGTTCCCGGCGGTGAATCGGAGACGACGCGACTATCGGTTGACGTGTTGTCAGATTTCGCGTATTTCATTTCAGTCACCATGTAACCGTTTTCAGGAGAACTGATCACAAGATCGATAATCCCTTGGGCTATTTCACGTTCAGGCAGGGTTGTAAAATCGCACATCTTGAATATGGTCAACAGAAAGACGTGGTAAAACGATTCCATTTCAAGATGCAAAGTGTACGGTATCGCGGTCAGGAAAGATTGCAGAAGCTCTTCGGCGCGGGATAATTGACCTTGGCAGAAAAAGGAGCAGAATTCTCTGCATCGTTCGGGTGAAAAATTGTCATCGTCTTGGGAAATGGAAGGGATAACGCGGGTTTCGACGAAATTCCGAACTATAGTCATGCTGACTTCTTTGTTCGGCACATCAAGATAAAGCTCGGACACCTTGTCTGACGTCTGACTCTTGCGAACGGTAAGATAGCCTGCCTGTAACATCAGTGCTGCCGGATCGGCGTTGCCAGCGTCCTGGATATCAACGCTACCGCTGAATTGGGGCTTCCTTTTGAAAACTTGGGAGAAAATATCGTCTCTGAGATTAATTTGATTCAGAAAATTTATTGCACCAGAACGAATCCAATAATTGTCGAAAATCTGTTTGAAAAGAAAATATTGCAACGACAAAGGATTGAGCACGCGATCCACGCCGTTCCAGCTGTACCCATCATAATGATCGGCGATCCGTTCAATGAGCAAATCTCGGGTGAAGTGCGGACCAAATTCCATCACGTTTCGGAATTTAGCCAAAGCGGTATCGAGATGAGGGGAATAGTATTTGATGATTTCATCGATAGTGAATCCGCATATTGTCGCGTATTCTGATTCAAAAGAAATATCCATAAGATTGTTCATCGCCGAAAACACGGACAATTGGGAAAATTTTGTAATTCCGGTTATGAAAACACGATCTATCATGTTTTCGCATGATTTCAACGCGTTGTAGAATCCGTGGAGCGTGCTTTTAGCGACTTCAAGTCTGGCCGGATCAGTAAGGTTGTTAACTATGGGAGCGTCATATTCGTCGATCAGTACTATTATCTCACTCCGGTCCGCGGCCAGCCCGTCTTTAGTTCCGATACCTGGTGTAAGTATCGGGATATCCGCATAATTCCAGTACAGGGTTTCAATTGTTTGGGTGAGGCTGGCAGCCGAGTTCCTTTCCTCGAT
>JAIRZX010000182.1 GCA_031267005.1 Deltaproteobacteria bacterium | reverse complement strand
GGGCGGCCCCCCCCCAGGAGGCCGCCCAGGACGCCGCCGCCGACCAGGCGGCCGAGGAGGGCAACGTCCCGTTCTAGACCATGGAGCTCCGCCCCTACCAGGAAGACGCCGTCGCGACCGTCATGAAGCGCCTGAAGGAGAGCCGCAGGGTCCTCCTCCAGGCCTGTACGGGCGCGGGAAAGACGATAATTTTCGCGGAGCTCGTACGCCGCTACATGACCGGATACCCTGCCATGCGCGCCGCCGTCGTGGCCCACCGGGAGGAGCTTGTGAAGCAGAACGCGGACAAGCTCCTCAAGGTGTGGCCCGAAGGGTTCATGAGCGTCGGCGTGGCCTGCGCCTCGGCGGGGCGGGTGGAGACGATCAAGCCCGTCACGATCGGCTCGGTGCAGACCATGGCCCGGCGCAAGTTCCCGGAGCCGTTCAGGCTTCTGATTATAGATGAGTGCTTCCCGGCGGGGACTTTAGTCGACGGGCGGCCTATTGAGACTATCCGTGTCGGGGATACGGTCAGTTCGTATAACCACGGCGCGGGCATCGTAGAGAAGAGGGCCGTAACCCGCGTGTATGCCAGCGTAGCATCAACCTTAATGGGAGTGAGGCTCGAGGACGGCACGTCGCTGATTTGCACGCCGGGGCACCCTTTTTTCACTAGGGAGGGTTACGTCAAAGCCAGAAACTTGAATCAGGCTATGGAGGTGCTGAAAAGCTGTGGGAAGAACGACTCGTTTTATCGAAACAACATGTGTGGTCTGCGGGAAGGTTTTCCTGACCAGAGCGAAGAATCCGAGGAAGACCTGCTCGGAAGAATGCAGGAGAATCCGGTACAGCCATACGATGCGGGATACGAACATCAGGCGTCGCGGCATCCTGTCCGCCAGGATGAAGGCGGACAACCCCATGAAGAAGCCGGGAGTCAAAGAGAGGGCGATGGCGAGGCTGAAGGAAATCGGCCACAAGCCGAAGATCCAGGGGGGGAACGGACGCGGACCGACAATCCCCCAGAAGATGCTCAACGACATCCTGGGCTGGGAGATGGAGGCGGTGATACCCACCTCCAAACCGCACGGCTTGGGGTGGCCGCATGCTTACAAGGTGGATATAGCCAGCAGGGAACACATGGTAGCTGTGGAGGTGGACGGGAGTTCGCACTGCTCTCTGGAGAGGCGGGCGCAGGACAGGAAGAAGGACGAGTTCTTAAATGGGTTAGGGTTCAAGGTGTTGAGGTTCAAGAACCGGGAAATCCTGAAGAACCCGGAGGGGTGTGCGGCGAGAGCATGGTCTTTAACCTTGAAGTAGAAGGCAACAGCAACTACTTCGCCGAAGATGTCCTGGTCCACAACTGCCACCACCTTGGCCCGATGGAACAGCCGAGCCAGTATTACGACTTGATAGAGGCCCAGACGGCCATGAACCCGGACCTGCGGGTGCTGGGGGTCACGGCGACCCCGTTCAGGCTCGGGCACGGATACATCTACGGGGACGGGTGCCGGAAGGGGCGGACCAACTTCTTCCCGACGCTGGACTGGAAGGCGACGCTGGACGACCTCACCCCGGAATACCTCTCCCCGTGGCGGGGCAAGGCCCCTGCGGACATCGGGGACTGCCTCGCGAAGGTGGGGAAGAGCCTGGGCGAATACGAGATAGGCGCCCTGTCGGAAGAGATGTGCCGGGGGGTGCACGTGGAAACGGCGGTCAAGGCCTACGAGAAGTACGGTGAAGGCCGCAGGAAAGTCCTGGTTTTCGGCGTGTCGATCAAACACGCCGAACTCCTGGCGGAAACGTTCCGCGCCTCCGGGCACCGGGCGGCGGCGGTCCATTCGGAAATGGAACGCGAAGCCCGCCGGGCGGTGCTGGCCGGGTTCGATTCGGGCGCCCTGGACGTCCTGGTCAACGTGGGGGTGCTCACCGAGGGCTGGGACAGCCCGGCGGTGGACCTCATCATCATGTGCCGCCCGACGATGTCCCCCGGACTCTACGTCCAGATGATAGGCCGGGGGACGAGGAAGAGCCCCGGCAAGGAAAACCTGCTTTTCCTGGACCTGGTGAACAACTGGAAAGCCCACGGGGATCCCTCGCGCCCGCGCGTGGCGTTTATGGAATCGGAACCGGACGGCGAGGCTCCGATGAAGGAATGCGGGAACCCGGAATGCATGGCCCTGGTGCCCCTGGGGACGAAGGTCTGCCCCGAGTGCGGGTTCGTGTTCGTGGCCGATGAGCCGGAACGGGAAGCCGAGGTTCCGGAACTGGTCGAGGTCAGCCGCGAGGATCCGGCAGAGATCGAAAGGAAGGCGCGGGAAGGGGCCATGCTCCCGGTGTCCGACTGGCTGATCATGACCCACAGGACGCGCAGGGGGCACTTGATGGCCCGGCTTGAAACGTATTTCCGGGGGAGGCAGTCCCCGGTCTGCACTTACCTGGACTTCGAGGGCCAGGCGTCCGACTGGGGGCGGCGGAAAGCCAGGAAGATGTGGCGCTGGATGTCCCGCGTCGGGGGCCCGCCCCCCGAGACGGTGGCGGACGCGGTGAAGAGGGCGGACGAGATAGCGGTTCCCGGGGAACTGACGGTGTTCAGGGACGGGAACGGATACGAGGGGATAAAGGAATGGCGTTAGCGGACATCAGGCTCGCGGCCGGGCCGTCGAGCCTCGCGGACAGGATCAAAAAGG
>JAIRZX010000561.1 GCA_031267005.1 Deltaproteobacteria bacterium | reverse complement strand
GATCTAAAAGACAATTACCCAACAGGCTCCTAGGGCCTCTTGCCGCACTCGGTGCAGAGCCCGTCGGGGCCGATTATGCCTATGCAGGAATCGTCGGAGCACAGCTTGCGCTTCTTGTTTTTGCCCTTGGAGAGGGTGGCCGGCCGGGCCAGGTCCTTGCCGCAGCTGGGGCAGAACTTGGCCCACCGCGGCGCGGGCTCCTTGCAGGCTGGGCAGAGATCCGACGGGATCTCGGCCCCGCACTCTTCGCAGGTAAGTTTCATGTCATGGGGGCCTTGGGGCCCCGGCTCCCTTCGGTCTCGCCCGGAACGCCGCCAGCGCGGCCTCCGGGGCGGGTTAAGGCGTTAAAGCGGCTCTCGGCTTGGAGGCGGCCGGCGGGGCCGCCCGGGGCGGCGGGCGCCGGTTCGGGGCTTAAGGCCGCCTGCCCTCGGCCGGGCGGCCGCGGTTGAAAAAGGGGGGGCTGATGCTATAATGAGCCAAACGCGAAAGCGGGGCGGGGCTTTGAGCCCGGGGCCCGGGTCCCGGCGGGAAGCTTTCCCGCGCCTATGTTACTATACCCGCCGCCGGATATCCAGACCGGGGCGGGGGCCCGGAGGAACCAGCTACCAGTGGCCAAGCGCATAGCCGTCGACCAGCTTAAACCCGGCCAGGTCCTGGCCGAGGAGCTGACCCGCCAGGACGGCGTTCTCCTGGCCGGGAGGGGCGCGGAGGTGACCGAAGGCCTCATCCGCATGCTTGGCCGCATGAACATCGACACCGTGGTGATCGAGGAGGCCGAGCAGAGGACCGAGGAGGACATCCGCGGCGAGCACGAGGCCGAGCTGGACAGGATAGCCCGCGCTTTCAGGCGTTCCGGGGATTCCCCGGTCCTGGGCGCCTTGAGGCGGACGCTCGTGTTCATGTCCGAGCTGGAACGGGACAAGGCCTTGGCCTTCCTGGAGCTCTCCCGCGAGACCGAGGAACCGGAAGGGGCCGAAGGGTCTGCCGGCGCCTGCGGGCCCGGCGGGGAGGGGGCCGAGGGCGGTGGCGCGGAAGGGGCAGGGACTCCGGAAAAGCGCGTATCCAGGCTGGAAACGGCGGACGATGCCGAGCCGCCGAAAAAGCGCGTTTCCAGGCTTGAAACGGCGGACGATGCCGAGCCGCCGAAAAAGCGCGTTTCCAGGCTGGAAACGGTCGACGGGGACAAGCCGCCGAAAAAGCGCGTTTCCAGGCTGGAAACGGCGGATGATGCCGGGTCGCCCGGAAAGCTGGCGACGAAGCTCGAGACGAAGCCCTAGGCGGGGGACCGGCCCGAGCCGTCGGGGCGCTATCGCAAGCGGATGGCGAACGAACCGGAGGGTTAAGCCGGGTCCGGGAAGCGCGGGCCGAGGGCGGCGGCTGAAGTCGATCCCGGGGACTGGAAAGCGGGCGTCGCCTGCCGAACTCGGCGCGGGATCGGCCGCCAAGTTGGCAGGGGGCCAGGACCAGTACCAGGAACAGGACCCTGGGACAGGGACAAGGGAGCGGGGTTTAGGAGATGGCGGCGGACCAGACGGTTCAGGACAGGATGCAGGCCAAGAAGGAGGTGAGGCGGATAAAGAACCTCCCGACCGTGCCCGGCATCGTGGCCAAAATTTCCCGCATTGTGGAGAACCCCGAGACTTCGGTAGCCGAGGTGGGGCGCCTGATATCCCAGGACCAGGTGCTCTCCGCCAAGGTCCTGAGGATGGCCAACAGCGCCTTCTTCGGGATGTCGCGCAAGATAAGCTCCATCTCCCAGGCCCTGGTCATACTCGGCTTCGAGGTGGTGAAGGGGCTGGTGCTGACCTCGAGCGTCTTCGACATGATCCAGAAGAGCATGGCAGGGCTCTGGGAGCATTCGATCGGTTGCGCCGCGGCCTCCGGCGTCATCGCCTCGCATTTGGGACGGGACGACGCAGAGGAGATCCTGGTGGCGGGGCTCCTGCACGACCTTGGCAAGGTGGTCCTGGCCTTGAACCTCCCCGAGGAGATGCGTCTGGTCCAGGAGAAGGTGGAGAGCGAGGACATCTGCTTCTACGAGGCCGAGGGCAAGGTGCTGGACTTCGACCACGCGGAGATAGGCCAGTGGCTCGCCGAGCACTGGAACCTGCCCGAGTCCATAGCGGAGCCCATGCGCCTCCACCATCGGCCTGAGAAGGCCGTCTTGAAGCCCGAGTGGACCGCCATAGTGCATATGGCGGACATAGTCGTCCGGGCCAAGGGCTTCGGGCACGCGGGCGACGACATCGTGCCCCCGGTCTCGCCCGGGGCCTGGGAGATACTGGGCCTCCGGAAGACCGACTTCCTGCCCATACTGGAAAAACTCGATCCCAAGCTCGCGGCCCTCAGGGACCTGACGGCGCTTAACTGACCGGGGCGCGAAATTGAAGCCGGATCCCGCAAAGGCCCGCTGGGCCCTGGCGGCGGCCGTTGCCGCCCTGGCCTTGGACCTTGCCTCCAAATGGCTGGCAACGGGCGCCTTCGAGCCGGGGGAGTCCAGGGAACTGGCCCCCTTCTTCAGCCTGGTCCTGGTGGAAAACCGCGGTGCGGCGTTCAGCCTCTTCTCCGGCTCGGGGGCCGGCCAGGGGCTGAAGATGACCGCGCTGGCGGTAGTCGCCATGCTCCCCCTGGCTTGGTTCTACCGCCAGGCGCGGGCAGGCGACCGCATGACGCTCGTCTCCCTGGGGGCCATCCTGGGAGGAGCGCTGGGCAACATCCACGACCGGCTCCGCTTCGACGCGGTCACCGACTTCCTGGATCTCCACTGGGGGGAGCACCACTGGCCCGCCTTCAACCTGGCCGACGTCTTCGTGGTGGCAGGGGTGCTGTGGATTCTCGGGAGCACCGTGGCGGGGACCTTCTCGGGGGAGGGCTCGGCCAAGGCCGGCATCCCCGGGGCAGGCCCCGTCGCCCGGGGCCCCAAAGCCTCCTCCGGGAAGGCCGCCAGGAAAACCGGTAAGAAAGGCGGGAAGCGGGGCAGAGGCCCTTTTTCCCGCTGAATCCCGCCATGTCCGCAGAATCGCGGCGCCCGCCATTTGCCTGGACGCGCCGACGGCTTCAAGGCGCGCGCGGGACGGAAAGCGCCGGGAAGAGGTTTCCGGGGACTCGGCAACGGACGTCAGGCCCGGACGCGGGAGTCCGGGGACTTTAGGGGCGTCGGCGGAAGGGCGTGCCTCGCGGGCCACGCCGGGAGTCGCGCGCTGGCCGTCGGCAGCCTTTAATGCCTTGCCGGGAGGACCTTACGGTCGGCAGTGGGCCGCTTTCTTCCGGATAACGGCCGCATCCGGCACCTCCGTTACGGCCTTCTCTCGCTTCCGGCTCGCTTCCGGCTCGCTTCCGGCTCCCATCCGGCTCCCTTCCGGCTCCCTTCCGGCTCCCCTCCGGCTCCCCTCCGGCTCCCTTCCGGCTCCCTTCCGAATCCAGCCTTGGCTGGCCCTCGCCCTTCCCCTTTTTGCTGAATCCTGGTAAATTTTGGTAAGTTGAGCAACACGTCCAGGTTTTCGCGGCCCTTTCGGCCGACCTTTCCAGCCCGGCCCAGCATTCGCTGAAAGCCTTAACCCGTAAGCCTTCTGGCTTGCGCCTTGCCGCTTGGCGACGCGGCTTTCCTTTACGCCGCGCCTTCACGGCAGGGACTCCCGTTGCGGTTTTCCGCCTTCCGCGACGCAAAGGCGCGGTTAAGTTTCCAGCGCCCCTGCCCCTGCACCTGCCCCGCGCGGGGGGTAGGGTCAGCCGGAATTCAGCCCGCTCGAGGCCGGTTGCCTGCTCCGGTTCTGGCCGGTTCCTGTCCGTCCGCGCCCTCGCGTTCCTGCCCTTTCGCGCCCGAAGCCGTTCCGGGCGCCCCTGGCCGCCGGGCCCGGCGGGCGCCGGCCCGGGGCGCCCCGGGAGGGGATCCTTGACCCTGGTATTAATAGCAGAAATCAACAAGGTCACGGCGGATTACATCGCCGGCACCCTGGCCTCCGCAGGCTACGAGACCCGCGCGACCGATAGCCAAACCGACGCCCTGGCCATATACCAGGAGCGCAAGGCGGATCTGGTGTTCACCAACTACTATTTGGGGGACGGGAACGGCATAGCGCTTTTGAAGGCCCTCGCCAAGGTGGACCCCGACTTCCTGGCCGTGATGGCCACGGGAATCGGGAGCGAGGACATAGCCCGGCAGGCGGTTCTTTCCGGGGCCTTCGACTACGTGGTCAAGGGCGGCGACTTCTACCGCGACCTCCCCGAGATGGCCGGCCGCTTCGTGCGCCTCCACCGCGAGCTCTTGGAGGGGCGCAGGGCCGCGGCCGACTCCGAGCGCCTGGAGGCCCAGGTGGAGCTCGCCGGGTGGCTCGACCACAACTTCAAGAACATTCTCTCGGCGGCGACCGGCTTCCTGTCGCTTCTGGACTTCGGGAACCCCGACCAGTCCGACGGGAAGCGCAGGGAGTACGTTTCCGACACGATGGAGGCTTTAAGGACCGCCATGAAGCTCCTGGACCGGCTGTCGGCGCTGGGGCATTCCGGGAGCCGCGAAGGGGCCCGCCAGGCGCTGGTGAGCCAGGTGGCAGACGACGCCTACCGCTCCGCCCGCGACCCCGAGAAGTCCCAGCCTGAGGACCGGGCGGCCTTCGCGGCAACTGCCGACCGGACGTCGTTTTTGAACTTGACCCGCCCGCTCCCGCCCCAGAGGGTGGTCTTCGAGGACCTGTTCACGGTCTTCGAGGCCCTGTTCCGCAACTCGCTCGAATCCCTCCTGACCGTAAGGGACGGGCCGGAGATCTCGGTCTCCGCCGAGAGGGAGGGGCCGTATTTGGTCTTCGAGGTTTCCGACAACGGCCGCGGCATGGACGAGAAGGTGTTGAAGCGCGCCTTCGACCCCCTGTTTTCCACCAAGGGCCAGGTGGGGGTGGGGGTCTCGCTGACCATCGTGAAGACCCTGGTCCAGCGCCACCTGGGCGAGATCACCGTCAAGTCCGACCCGGGCCGCGGCACGCGCTTCAGGTTCACCTACTTCGTGGGGGGCGAAGAGCCCTCCTCCCCGTCCGGGAAAACTGGATGGTGACCGGCGGGCCGCCTCGCGGGACGTCGGGCGCGGCAGGCGGCTCCGGAGTCGGTGGGGCCGCCCCCTCGGACCGGCAGGATCCGGAGGCCCCGGGCCGCAGGGAGCCCTCAGCTCCCGAAAGCGTTCTCCTCCACGCTTGCTGCGCCCCTTGCTCCGTTTACGTCTTGAAGGCGCTTTTCGCGAGCTTTCCCGGGACGACGGTCCTCCTGTGGTACTTCAACCCCAACATCCATCCGGGAGCCGAGTACCGCCGGCGCAGGGACGCGCTTGCGTATCTCCACGCCCGCCGGGACGAGTTCCTCCCGGAGGGCTCGGATCTGCGGCTGGACGTCTCGGCCCCGTACCGGCCGGACGAGTTCCTGGCGGCCGCCGCCGCTGACCCGAGGCGCCCCGGGCGCTGCTCCGCCTGTTACCGGCTGAGAATGGCCGCCGCCGCGCGGAAGGCCAGGGAGGCGGGGGCGGAGGCCTTTTCCTCGACGCTCCTGTACAGCCGCAAGCAGGGCCACGAGGCTGTAAGGGCGGCCGGGGAGGCTGCGGCGGAGGAGGACGGGGGCCCGCCGTTCCTCTACCGGGACTTCCGGGAGGGCTGGAAGGAGGGGCGCGAGATTGCGGGCAGGCTGGACGTCTTCCGCCAGAACTACTGCGGGTGCCTGTACGGGGAGCTCGACAACTGAGGGGGCCGCCGGAACGCCCGAAAGGAGCCCGCCGGATTCGCGGAAGGTTCCGGCAAGGGCTACGCGTTCGCGCGAACAAGGGCTGCGCGTCAGCGCGGAAACGCCCCGCCCGGAAAAGGTTTCAGGGAAAAGGGTTCCGGACCGGGCGTTACGTCCCTGGGCGTTCCGGCCAACGCCGTCCCGTCATTCAGGAAGGATCCTCAAGAGCGCGTCGAGCGCCCTGCGGGCCAGGCGCTTTAGCCGCGGGGCCTTGGCGAGCCGCCCAGCGATCGCGGGGCCCAGGGCGTAGTAGGCCCTGACCAGAGCCCTTCCCGCGCGCGAGGCCATGAGCGAATTGTCCCTGAAGCGCCTGAGCGCCACCACTTCGGGGGCGCCCGGATCGCCGTAGATCTCGGTCGCCACGAAGCAGCGGCGGTCCTTGGCCCCCATGGGCCCCCCGGCGCAGATATCGGCCATGGCCATGGGGCGGTCCAGGAAGCGGTAGGCGTACTCCATCACGAGCTCCGCCTCGCGGCCCTTGGGGGCGAGGCGGGCGGCGTTCACGAGACGGATCCTCAAAGGTTCCAGGGACGCGCTGAAGCTTACCCGGAAGCCTTCCCAGTCGGCCAGGACCCCGCGGCCCTTGCCCGAGGCGAGCTCCGGCGCGCCTAGCTCGAAGCCGCCGTAGCGGTGGATGGAGGAGCCGAGGATCACCGCCGAGACGGAGCGCGTCGCTTCGGCGGCGCCGGGGGCGAAACCCGCTAGGATAGCCCCGGAGGCCTCGTGGACCAGATAGACCCGCTTCCCGCGCTCGGCGGGGTCGAGAGCGCTCTCCACGAAGGAGGGCTCTATGTCGGCTTTCAGGAAGTCTATCATCCTTATACCCTTGAAAACCCCGCCCGCGGGCCGGTGGAGCACGCAGTCGGCCAGCCCTTTCCACGCCTCGTAGCTGTCGGGGTTCGCGGCGGCTGCGTTCTGGAAGAACTCCTCCGCAGCTGGCAGATCGGCTCTTTCCATGGCCTGGCGCCCGCGCTCGCAAAGCGCTTCGTCCCCCGGAAGCGTTTCGGCGGCCTCCGCGCCCGCTCCGTCCGCCGAAGACGAGTGCTCCGCGCCGCTCGTGGCCAGGGCCTCCGGGCCGTCCGCCGGAAGCGGGTTCCCCTGGCCGCCGGTTAGCGTGGCGCCGGTTGGCGGGCCGCCGGCAAGCGTGGCGCCGGCGGGAGTTGCGGCGGTAGGTTCCGGGGGCGGAATCGACGGGGAGCCTGAAACGCCGGTGAAGTTCGGCGCGGCGTCCCCGAACGGTTCATGGGGGGCCGCGAACGGTTCCGTTTGGGCTCGGCCGCCCGGGGACGCGGCGGCCCCGCTCGGCGCCGGGTCGGGGCTTCGGGCTTCCGAATCCGCTCCAGCCGCCCGGAGGCAGCCGGGAACGTCGAAGGGCCGCCCCGCCGCTTCCCCGGGGGAGCCGGGGCTTGCCGTTTCCGCTTCCGAATCGGGACCGGCCGCCGTTTCCTTTTCCGCGCCGGGGACGGCGCCGGGGCCCGCCTCGGCTCCTTCGCCGACTGCGGGCGCCGAAACGCGGCCCATAGCTTCCTCCGCGACCCTGTCAGCGGCGAGCGCCATGGAGGATATCGCGTCGGCGTCGGGGGCATCGGCCTCCGGGTTGGGGATGACGGTGCCGCACTTGGGGCAGGCAAGCTCGTCTGCGGCGTGGTCGGGTGCGATGGCGGCCCCGCAGCCGGGGCAGGTGATGCTTTCGCTCATGAGGCTGCCTTTCGTGCACTTGGCGGCCGGCCGACTCGGTAGGCGGGCCGCGAAGGGCGTCGGCGGCACGGGCGGCGGGGCCCTGGACCCGTCAAGGAAAATGCTCGCGGCAGCCAGCGAGGCATGCCGTCCGCCCGAACGGGATCCGGGGGACGGGTGCGCGGCATGCGCGGGATTGGGATCGCGCGGATCGTTAAGGGACGTCAAATTCGTATTGGCCGCGGGCCGTCAAATTAGTATTGAGCGTCTTGAGAGCCTTGAACGTATCGAACGTACCGAACGTACCGAACGTCTTGAGCGGGAATCGGCATCCTCGCGGTCCGAATCTGCGCTTTGGCGTCTCCCGCCGCGGCGCGGGAAATCATTATCGCGAATCGGGGAGATTAAATCAAATTTCCCGTAAGGTTCACGTGAGCGGATATTGCGGATTATATAGGGCGAACGCGGCGTTTCCGGACGCCCGGCATGTCCGAGCTCGGTCCGGGGGCGCGGCGTACGCTGGAACATCAGGGAGCCATACCCGCCGGGGCGGCGTTGCTGATGGGATTCAGCGGGAAATTTCCGCCTGCAGGGCAGCTACGTCCGTGCATGAAAACGTTATCGTAAAGGGATCCTTTTCCTTGAAAGTGCCTGAGAACAGCCGCCTGTCCCCTCTCCGGTATTTCTTGACGGCTCCGAGCCTTTCCGGGCGGTAGGCGGGCGCCAGGATGTTGCATTCGAAGGCGGCTGACATCACGGGCTTTTCGAGGGCATGCTCCTCTGGCACGTCCAGAGTAACGGCGTAAATGCCTTGTGAGGACGCGCGCACCCGCTGGATAACGGCGTTGGTGATGTAGACGGCGTTGTCCCCCCCGTAAACGTCGGCCGCCGAAGGTTCGTTTTCCTCGAAGTCTTTGATGATCTGGAGAAGGCTCGCGTTCCGTAAAGGCTTGGAGTTCGGCGGCGTTTCCCGCGCTGTTTCGGGAGCGGTCGCCTTAACGGCGCCCCGCTGGGGTTCAGGCGCGGCCGGTTGGACTGCGTCCGGATCGGTATCAGGACTTGCGGTTTGGAAGGCGTCCCGCGCGGTTTCCTGTGCCGCCAGGGGCGGAGGGGAGAGGGCGAAAGCAAGCGCCATGGCCAGCGTTACGGGCAGGACGGGGAAGGCTTTCATCGCGGATATCCTTGCAGGGAAGCTTGTGCGGTGGAATGCCGGATGGGGGCGCTTGAACCGGGGATGCCTTAAGCGCGCGAACCGGATAACGGGAACACGGGAACACGGGAGCGCAGAACGCGGAGAGCGGCGCAGCGTGCAACGGTTTCGTGAAAAATCGGCTGTTTGAATCACTCCGGCGAAGATGCGTAATGAGTTGTCTGAAATACGATTCGCGATTAGCGAAGCGTATTAGCACGGGAACCATTGCCGTTTACGGCGCGTAACGATGGAACCGGAGCGCCGGGAGCGGTCGGAACGGAACCTGCGCGAGAGGTTCGGTTTAAAGCCATGTACCCAGACGGAAGCGGCAAACGCGCAAACCTCCCTGGCGGCGCGGCGCGCCCCGGCTCGTCTCGCCCGTTCACTTGGCGGCTCCTTTGCGGGCGTTGGCTGCCGTCACCGCGTCCACGTCCGTACAGTTGAATGTTATAGTCGCCGGTCCCTTGTTGTCAAATTTTGCCGCGAACAGCCGCACGTCGCCGGCCTTGTAGTTCTTCAGCGCTTCGAGGTGTTCGGGGCGGCCGGGGGTAGCAAATACCCTGCAAATGAATATGCCGGAAGACAACGGTTTTTCCCGCTTCTGGCTTTCCGGAACGTCCAAAATAACGGTATGGAGCATTGAAGATGACGGGAGCACGCGCTGGATTACGGCTTCGGTGATGTAGACGGCGTCCATTTTACCGTACGCGTCTTTAGCCGCTGGTTCGTTTTCGTCAAAGTCCTGAAAGATTTTCAGAAGGCTCGCTTCCGGGAAAGGCGGCATGTAAGGCGTAGCGGGGGCGGGATCCTGCGCTGCAAGGTGAGAAGCAATCAGCACGAAAGCCAGTGCCAAAGTCGGCGGCAAAAGTAATTTCATAAAAAATATCCTCGGAGCGCCTAGCCGGGAGGGCGGCTTAAACGCCGCCTTAGGGGCTTGGCTGCGGCTCGATTCGTGTGGCGGCTCAATTCGGGCGGCGCCTGCGGGGTCGGCCCGTCCGGAGGGGATCCTTGCGCCGGAACTTCACGGCGGGGGGCGCGCCGCCCGCCGTCATTTGCCGGAGACGATGCGTTCTATAGCGGCGTCCATCGCCAGCGTGTCGAAACAGGCGAAGGAGAGCCCTGCCGGACCCATTTCCAGGAATGTTCCCGTAAAAGTTCGCGAGTCCCCCGCCCGGTAGCCTTCAAGGGCCTCGTCCGTCTCCGGAATCCCCTTGCCCGCCTCTATCCAGCAGCGGACGAAAACGGCGCGGGCCTCCTTTTCCCCTCCCTCGGAGGCCGGAACGCCCAGGACTACCACTCGGCTGTGCTCGGAGGCGTTTATGACCTGGCGGATCTCGGAGCCGGTTATGACTGTGCCTCCTTCGCGCCGGTAAAGGGCCGCGGCCCCGGACGCGTCGGCGCGGAAGCCGTCGAGGAGGGCGGCGATGGAGACGGAGGGAGCGGGCGGGGGCGGCTTCGGCGCTTCCGCCGCTTCCCCGGATGCCGGGGGCGTTTCCCGGGAAGGCGGGCACGGGTCCTCGGCCGCGGACGGTGCCGCGTTAAGCGCGAGGGCCAATAACGCCGCAAAGGCAAGGACAGGGAGGGTTCTCACGTCTGGTGCCGATTCCCTTGTAGGCAATCAGTGCCGGTTTACGGCGGGCGGCGCGGGCGGGCGTCGGGGTTTGCGGCAAGCAAGGGCGCTACGGGGCGGCTGGATCAGGCCCTGGGGTTTGGGGCGCCTCGGCGGCTTCCCGGCGGGCTTCCGGCGGGCTAAAGGACCAGGGGAGACTCAATCCGCCGGCTTCTCGCCTGCCAACGCTTCCAGGTACGCCTGGATGTCGACGCATCCGAAATACACGGCGTTGCCGTCCTGCCGCGCGAACTTGCCGAAAAACAGGCGCGGGAGCCCCGGCCTGTAGCTCGCCGCGGCTGCGTCTTCCTCGGGGAAGTGCGGGTTGATAACGCATTTCAGTTCAAGCGCTCCCTCGCGTTCCCTTTTGTCAGGAAGGTTTGCGATTTCCAGGGCCACCACGCGCAAGCCATTGTCCGGCTCGGAGACGGAGCTTATCGCCGCGTCGGTTACCAAGACGTTTTCCGAGTAGGTCTCCGCCGCCTTTTCGCGGCTTTCGGCGAACGCGTTGAGGATGTCGGCGAGGGACGCCGCCCTGTAACGGTTGCCCGCGTCCGGTCCGCCATAGCCGCCTTTCCGTCCGTCCCGGCCCTCCCTCGTCTCCCGGCCCGCGCCGGGCGCGGGCGGCGGCTCCTCGCTCGCTGCTGGAGGAGGAGGAGGAGGAGGCTTGAGGGCCGCCGGAGGCGCTTCGATTTCGGCGGGACGGGGCAGTTGCGCGCCGGCAGGCCGAGCGGCCCAGGACAACGCCGCAATGGAGGCGGCGGCCAGGGCCAAGGTTGTCGCGGAGAAGACCTTCAAGGGAATTCTTCATGCCCCTAGTTCGGGAGGGCGGGGGATTGGACAGGAGGGCGCCGGGAAAGGACAAGGGTCGCGGGGGATTGGAAAGGAGGGCGCCGGGATTGGACCCTCCCGCCCTTTTTCCCGGACTCCCGCCGGGGATGGACGGGTCCGGCTCGGGAAAGACGCCGCGGCTCAAGACGGCCGACGGCACGCGCTGGAACTTGAAGGCCCCTGGGAATCGCGGGAGTCCCCCGGGGCGCGGGTGCCGGAGGGGCCTCCGGGGGGCCTGGTCCTGGCCGGCGCCAAGAATGGCGCCGGGGCCTACCGCCCCTCGCGGAACTCCTCCACCCTTATGACCCTGGCGGGCCCGAGCGATCCCTCCAGGGAGGCGGCGTCGTCCAAAGCCGCCTTGAGGCTCCTGACCGGGGCGCTGTGGGTGAGCATCACCAGGTACACTTGCCCCGTGCCGGGGTCGGCTTCCTTCTGGATGACCTGGGCTATGGAAACGTTGTGGGCGGCGAGCGCCCCCGCTATCGCCGCGAGCACGCCGGGGCGGTCGTGGACAGAGAAGCGGAGGTAGTGGCGGCTCCAAATGTCGGAAGCGGGTTTCACGGTCTCGGCCTTAAGGCTCTGCCAGCCCAGGGAGGGCTTGGTCAGCTTGGACTGGGAGTTCGCGAGCCTCGCTATCTCGACAATGTCGCCCACCACGGCGGAGGCGGTGGGCATCATGCCCGCCCCGGCCCCGGAGAGGAAGATGTCGCCGCAGGCGTGGCCGCGGATCATGACGGCGTTCATGGCGCCGTTCACGCCGGCCAGGAGATGCCCCTTGGGTATCATGGCCGGCTGGAGGCGCACCTCCAGCCGCCCGTCTTCGGGGTTGGAGGCGGCCGTGGCCAGAAGCTTTATGACGTAGCCCAGGGCCTCGGCGAACTGGAAGTCCGCCGGGGCCAGTTTCGTGATGCCCTCGGCGCGGATGTCGTCGAGGGCGGGGAGCACGCCGTAGGCCAGGGCGGTCAAGAGTATCAGCTTGTGGGCGGCGTCCGCGCCTTCCACGTCCGTGGTGGGGTCCGCTTCGGCGTAGCCCAGTTCCTGGGCCTCCTTCAAAGCTTCCTCGAAGGTCGCCCCCCCCCGGGACATGGCGGTCAGTATGTAGTTGGTGGTGCCGTTTAAGATACCCGCCACGCTCTGGATGCGGTTTGCGGCCAAACCCTCCTTAAGGGTCCTTATGACCGGTATGGCGCCGGCCACCGCGGCCTCGAAGAAGATTTCCCTGCCGCTCTGGGCGGCCTTCTCGAAGATCTCCCTGCCGTGGACCGCGAGCAGGGCCTTGTTGGCCGTGACCACGTGCTGGCCGGACTCCAGCGCCGCGAGGACCAGGGTCCTCGCGGGCTCCAGGCCACCCATCACCTCCACCACAACCTGGACGTCGGGGTTGGCCACCACTTCGGAGGGGTCGGTGGTAAGGAGCCCCGGCGGCGCCGGGAAGGCCCTGCGGCCCGAGAGGTCGCGCACCACCGCCTTGGCGAGCTTCAAGGGCCAGCCCACCTTCTGGCATAAAAGGGCGTCCTCGAGGGAGATTATCCTCGCGACTCCGGCGCCCACTGTTCCGTAGCCGAGTAAACCCACGTTGGTCTGCATGCTGCACCGTTTCGCAAATGTTGAAGGGCTCGAAGCCGCGGGCCGCGGGGCCCTAAGCGCCGCGCGGGAATGACGCCCGGAAGGGGCGGGAAGGGACGGGGCCTGGGCCGCCTCGGAGCCGCCGGAAGGGGGCTTCCGGCCTCCCCCGGGCCATGCGGGCCTGCGGGAGGGACGGCCTGGCAAACGGACGCCGACGGCAAAAGATATCTCATTGGGCGGGGCATTTCAAATTAGCCGCGCCCGGGCCGGGAGCGGCGCGGTCCGGGAGCGGGGGGGGGGAATTCCGGCCCGGTCCTTTTCCGCCGCCTGTCCGCGCCTTCAGCCGTATTCCCCGTCCCTCCCGGCTCCCCGCCGCGGCGCCCCCCTCGGCTCGGCTCCCCGCCAGCTACGACAGGAACCTGCAGAAGCCCGATAAGACGTACTTGAACGTGGCGTCCACGGAGTCCGCCTGCCTGATCTCGCCGACGGGGAAAGGGTCCTCGTGTCGGCAGGGGTAAGAGGGCTGGAGGAGCGAGATCGGAATCGGCACGTCCCCCCTGGCGCCTTGGAGGGTGTTTCTGACTTCGTTGGCGTGCACGACGCTGTCTCCGGAGAACGCCAAGGCGGATATCCTCGGTGCCAGGGCCCGGAGGCGGCTCTCTCGGAACTCCCTTGCGGAATCGAAGTTGAGGAAGGCCTTGAACCACGTGCCGGGAACGTCGGCGAGGGCCCGCCCGAGCGCGGGGTCGAGCTTTTCGCGGCTCTCCAGGTTCTCGGCCCAGAAGGAATAGGCGTCCGCGGCGGCGGCGGAGTCCAAGATGAACTTTGAGGTCGGGTAGAGGCGGTCGAAGACCGGCCCCCCGCAGAGGCACAGGAGCCTGGAAGCGGAAAACAGCCCTTCTTCGTCGGCGCACGAAAGGATCTCCCCCAGGAAGGACCCTATCGAGTAGGTGAAGAGATCCAGTTTCGCCCCCGGGGCCAAAAGCGGGTGGCCCCCGTCCCGGACGAGCCTGAAGAAGCCGCACACGTCCCTGTAGCTTTGGAGCCCGGACCAGAAGAAGCGGGAGGGATCGGACGACAGCCTGGCGCTTATGGCCGCGTTGGAGAGGGACGAGCAGAGGGTCTCCGGGCGGGCCTTGAGCCTGAAGCGCGAGAGCCGCCTCATGGGCCTGGAATCGTTCCAGGACGGCGGCGAGCGGTTCATGTGGAAGGCCATGGGGAAGAGCACCACCGCCTTTCCGGTGCCCGCGCTCAGTTCCGAGGCCCAGGGAAGGTACTTGTCCCAGACGCGTTCGTTCAAGCCGTGCAGGAGCACTATCGCCGCGTCTGGCCTGGACTCCCCTGCGGGCAACAGGACCGCGTACCTGAAGTTAGCGTTCTCCGCAATTTCCGAGTCTGCGGCCAGCGCCACCCGGTCGGAGAGCTCCCTTTCTTCCGCGTCCTCGGCCCCGTCGCCCAGGACTGGGGCGGGGTTGCCCTTTCCGGCGTTCCTCAGCAGGTCCGTCGCCTCCGAGCTGAAGGTGAAGTTCTCGAATCTCTGGCCCGTCTCCGGGACGGGTACTGTTCCGGCTTCAAGGTTGAAACTGCGCTTCAGGACGGCGTGGAGCTCTTTCAGCTTCATCGTGACTCCATTAAGGGCGATGCGGGCCGGGCTTTCCGGAGGGATCGCGCGGGCGGCCAGCGCGGAAGGGGCAAGGCGGTCCGTTGGCTGCGGGCGGAGGGACGGAGGCGCGGGAGCCGGGTTTTGCGGGGAATGCGTTCATGCGGGGCGACAGCGTCCCTTCCAGGAAGCTCCGGAAGTTCCGGAAGCTCGGGAAGCACCGGAAGCTCGGGAAGCACCGGAAGCTCGGGAAGCTCGGGAAGCTCGGGAAGCTCGGGAAGCTCGGGAAGCTCGGGAAGCTCGGGAAGCTCGGGAAGCTCGGGAAGCTCGGGAAGCTCGGG
>JAIRZX010000553.1 GCA_031267005.1 Deltaproteobacteria bacterium | reverse complement strand
CCCGGAGTCGCCTCCGGGGCCCTTTTCCGCGTCCGGGCCTTGGGGCCCGGGCTTCAGCGGCCCGAAGGCCGCTCGCCAGGTTCAGTGTCAGGATCAGAAGCTGAACATGAGTTCATTGCCCCAGCCCCAGATCGTCTTGTCGAGGCCGGCTCCGGGCGTGCCCTTGGAGTAGCGGCCGTCGTAGTAGCTGCCGGTGTCGAAGACCGCGAGGTTGGTGCCCCAGGTCAGGTTGTCCATGAGCTTCACGGAGAGGCCCAGGTTGAATTCGGTTCCCATCGAGCGGGAGGCCTTGGAGCCGTCGGCCCGGGTGAAGTCGGCGGTGCGGCGGAAGTGGCCCGCGCCGTAGGTGAGCGTAGCCCAATCGTTTAAGACGTGCCTGCCCATAACGGCCAGGGCCCAGTGGCCGGGAAGTTCCCGGCCCTCGAGGTGCTTGGTGCCGTCGGGCTGGGCTCCGTAGGCGCTGTAGAAGATGAGGAACGGGTAGAAAGCGGAACCGGGGTCCACCAGGTTCCTGGGGTTGCGGTGAAGCGGGTCGGCGCCTTCCTTCTCGTCCTGGCCGTCGAGGTACCAGGCGGCCAGGGCCACGTCGCCGGAGCTGTAGTCTAAATCGAGATCCGCGTAGGCGCCGAAGCCGGTGACCTTGTCCTCGACCAGGGGATCGAGGGCCGCGGGGCTGTTGGGAGAGAAAGAGCGCTTGCCCCAGGAGAGCTTCGCCTCGGCGTGGAATGTGAGCTTGGAATTATCGCCCACGAGGAACGACTGCGCGAACGCCGGGTTGACGGTAACGTACTTCAGGCTGTCGCGGCCGTCCGGACGGAGGGTCTTGTCGGAGTCGTACTGCACCGCCAAGGAAGCGCCGCCCGTGTCCCAGCTCCAGTAGGGCTCGACCGAGAAGCGGTCCCAGTCCGCGTCTTTGTCCCAGACGGTGGAGTTCTGGACGGTCGTGGCCTTCTTCGCGTAGTAGGCCTTTATCCCGAATATGTCCGAGTGCCAGCGGTACATGAAACCGTCCGTGTCGGAATCGGAATCGAAGGCGTAGAACTGGGTGCCCATGCCGTAGCCGGGGAGGTAGCCCAGGGTCTGGAGCCCGGCGGAGTCCATGTCGGAGCTGACGCGCCCGACAGAGAAGTCGCCGAACTGCGTACGGGCGATTCCGAAGAAGTGCTCGGAGCGGAGCAGGAAGTCGTTTCCGTCCTTGGAACCCCACCTTGCCGAGCCGGGACCCTGCGCCCTCCAGCGGATCTCGACGTTGTCGTTGGGCTGGAAGGAGACGTTGATCCTGAGCCTGCTCTCCACCCAGGAGTCAGAGCGGGAGGCGTGCCTGCCGTTCGGGTCCGCCTTCTCGTTGAAGTAGTTGTCGAAGAACCAGGAACGGAGCCGCAGGTGGCCGTCGAAGGTAACAGGCGACGCCGCCTGGGAGATCCCGGCGCCGCAAAGGAGGAGCGCGGCCGCTATGGGCAGCGCGAATAGCTTGCGGAAGAAACTCATCAGTAATTCTCCTTGTGGATGCGACAGTCCTAAAACTTTGATGCAAGAAAAAAATGCAAAGAGTGCCCAAACTCTTTGCGGCAAGGCCGTGGTCGTGCCGGCATCCGGCTTTTCCCATGGCGATAACTTTATACGTCTTGCGATTCAGGCGATCCTTGACGTCGGATCTAAAATGAGTAAAATATTTTCCGATGAGAAATATTGGTATAAATAACCGGTTGGTCAAAAAAATTATATTAATATAGCGTTAAATTACAAGCATTGTTGAGGAATAAATATTTAGAATCAGTATAGAATAATTATCTAAACGCAGGACGTACTGCTTGGATTTTTTGAAATATTCAAAGCAATGCCATCTGAAAAGAAGGACGGATTGGCAATATTACACTCGGCTGGCTGAATAAAGTGCCGGGTGGAACTTAGGAATGGAGACTATATTCCATGGAGGTATTTGGGCGTGACGCGTTGAAAAGACTGGATCTAACTGAGGACGGAGTTTGAAGGGGGCGTCAGCTTGCCTGACCTGACCTGACCTGACCTGACCTGACCTGACCTGACCTGACCTGACCTGACCTGACCTGACCTGACCTGACCTGACGGACGGACGGACGGACGGACTGGACTGGACTGGACTGGACTGGACTGGACTGGACTGGAGTTCTGTGGAGTGGAGTGGGCGGGGTTCGAGTGGCGAGGCGAGGCGAGGAAAGAGCGGTTGGAAAGGAGAGAAGCAAGCAGCCAGAAGAGCAATCGGGAACATTTTGAAAATATTTAGGGAAAACCAAAATGTTTAAGCCGATAAGGACAAAAACTAATATTTTGAAAAGATATGCTTTTCGGGTTTTGTTTCTTCTCGTGGCGCAGGCGATGACGGGTACTGCGCTCCGGCGGCCAATCATATAAGACGCCGCCGAAATAAATTAGCCAGGCTGCACGGGGTCGGTTGGACACCTCGTTTCTGACGGAAAATAACTTTCGTGGCGAATAATTATCGGAATTTCAGTAAAATATTACAAACGCGTGCCAGTAAACCTTTTATAGTGTTGTTGCCGGGTCGGCTTGTAAAATTTTTGCTGGGTTGGGTTATCCAAATTTTCTGGCAGCTTGTCCTGAATAAGAATGTTGGCCTCAGCTGGTTCAATGATGAACTGCGATCGCGGAAACAAACTGCCGTTGCGAGGGAGCCGGCCCATTGCCGCCTCCCCCGGCACAGAGGATGTCGCCCTGGAAGCACCAGAGGCGTTTCTCATTATCTCCTATAAGGCCAAGCCGTTAGCCGCGAGGCACCTGAATTGAAACTTTATTTTCCCGCTGGTAATTTGTTTTGGACAATCTCTCGGCAAATTTGTGACAAACCTTCAAGTCAATTACTGGACAAAACAACCCGTCGGTAACATTGCTGATAGCGGGAGAGTTCCGGCCGCTGTTCGCGGGCGGATGGCAAGGGAATAAAAATATCCGCGAACTCCCCAGGGTGCTGGGCACGGGGGAATTTAAAAGTTTTCGGCGGATCGGGGCAAGCCCGTGTGCTTTAAGGGGATCGAAGGGGGGACGTTCAGCGGGGGGGCGCGGCGCCGGCCCCTGGCGGGCGTCGCGGCGAACTGGCCGGGCGCGAGGCCGCAGGCGCAACTGCAGCGGATGCCGCCTTCCGGACGGCTAATTGCGGCGGGAAAGGGCCCGGCGGCGCGGAAAAGGGTTCAGGCCTGGGCCTTCCCGGAGAGGGCGAGGAGCCCCCCTGCCAGGAGCATCTCCGCCTGGCGTTCCGAGGCGTCGAGCCTCACCTCGAACTCCCTCGCCGCGGTGGCGTCCAGCACCGCGAAATGGGCGCCGGGCTTGAGCTTGGACCTTAAGCCGTCGATCCTTAAGGTATGGCCTTGGAGCACCCAGCGGCGGTCTTTGGGGTCGGTGAAGACCAGCGGCAGGAGCCCGAAGTTGCAGAGGTTGGCCTGGTGGATCCGGGCGAAGCTCTCGGCTATGACGCCGGTCAGGCCCAGGTAGCGCGGGCCCAGCGCCGCGTGCTCGCGGGACGAGCCCTGGCCGTAGTTGGCTCCTCCCGTCACGAACCCCGTCCCCGACTCCTTCTGGCGGAGGTGGAAGTCAGGTTCTATGTTGGAGAAGACGTAGCGGGAGATGGCGGGGATGTTCGCCCTCAAGGCAAGGATGTGGGCGCCCGCGGGCAGGATGTCGTCGGTGGTGACGTTGTCGCCCAGAGCCAGCATCACCGGCGCCTCGACCGAGTCCGGGAGCGGGCCGAAAAGGGGCAGGGGGGCGATGGAGGGCCCGCGGACTATCTCCAAGGCGGCGGCCTCGGCTTCCGGGGCCGGGTCTATGAACATCGAGTCGTCCAGCTGGAAGCTGTCGGGGAGTTCCACGCGGGGGGGATCGCCCAGCTCGCGGGGGTCGGTCAGGCGTCCGGCGACTGCGCTCGCGGCCGCTGTCTCGGGGCTCACCAGGTACAGCCCCGCCGAAGGGGTCCCGGACCTCCCGGGGAAGTTCCGGTTTGATGTGCGCAGGGACACGCCTTTGGTCTGGGGGGCCTGGCCCACTCCGTTGCAGAAGCCGCAGGCGGCCTCCATGATCCTGGCCCCGGAGGCTATCAGGTCGGCCAGGGCCCCGCGGCGGGCGAGCTCCCAGTAGACCTGGCGCGAGCCGGGGGCGACCACGAGGGACACCTGGGGGGGCACGGCCTTGCCTTTGAGAAGGGCCGCGGCGGTCATGAGGTCGCGGTACGACGAGTTCGTGCAGGAGCCTATGGCCACCTGGTCCACGGGGACGCCCGCCAGCTCGCTCACCTTCTTGACGTTGTCGGGGGAATCCGGGACCGCTGCCAAGGGCTCTATCGCGGAAAGGTCGATTTCCGCTTCTGACGAGTACCGCGCCCCCGGATCTGCCGCCAGCTCCTTCCAGTCGCCCGCCCGGCCCTGGCGTGCGAAGAACTCCCTGGTCCTGCCGTCTGAAGGGAAGACCGCGGTGAAGGCCCCGGTCTCGATGCTCATGTTGGCTATGACCGCCCGCTCCGTAAGCGAGAGCCCCGCCAGCGCCTCCCCCCGGAACTCCAGCACGTGCCCCCGGCCTCCCGAGACCGTGAGCCTCCGCAGGATCTCCAGGGCCACGTCCTTGGCCGTGCTCCAGGGCCTCAAAGCACCGGTGAGCGTAATTCCCATCACCTTGGGCATGTTGAGGAAAAAGGGCCTTCCTCCCATGGCCACGGCCACGTCGAGGCCTCCGGCGCCTATGGCGAGCGCTCCCACGGCCCCGCCCGTGGTGGTGTGGCTGTCGGCCCCCAAAAGCGTCTCCCCCGGCGAGCTGAAGCGCTCGAGGTTCAGCTGGTGGCAGATGCCGTTTCCCACCTTGG
>JAIRZX010000509.1 GCA_031267005.1 Deltaproteobacteria bacterium | reverse complement strand
CGCTATATCTTGCTTGTTTCTTGCCGGGTGTTTCCGTTCACTGGGAGGGCTGGTCAAAGGCTCCTGATAGGGGAGGCCGGAGTGAGCCGGAGGCCGGAGTGAGCAGGGCCTCGAGAAGGCCTGCACACGGGAGTTGATGATGCCGAAGGGAAGGTGAGGCGCTGGAAGCCTGGAGTGCGTGCGAACAGGGGGGCTGATGTGTCGAGACCGATAACCCTTGCCGTCATGCGAATATATCAACCATTCAAGGGGAGGCCGGGGTTCGCGGGGAGGCCGGGGCTGTCTAGCCGCCGGGCTCAGCCCGTGTACGGATACGTTTTTTGCAAAAAAAATTAATTTCTCTCGAAAGGATACGGACAGGCACAGACGCCCGGAAGCCCGGCGCGGCCGCCGGGTTGCTTGCATTCCTGGCCTGCAGCGCCATGTTGTCGATCATAATTGGGGCGGCCTCGATCAGCTCGGCGCACTCGCTCGCCTGTTACCAGCCGTCCCCCAAAAGGCGGCGAGAGGTCCGCTCGGAACGCCTGAGCAACGCGAGGGCGTGGGCGGGGTCGCCGGAGCGCGTTGGCTATCCGCATCTCCAGATCCGTCCTGAACGGCGCGGCGCGGTCCCCCGAGCTTTCCAGGGCTTCGATGGCCTATGCCCAGGGGCCGCAGGCCCCTTCCATGGACGCGGATTTCAAAAGATCACCTGTGCGGGCGATGGAGCGGGCCGTCTCAGGGTGGCTGAATCCGGGGAGGTAGCGGAGGACGTTTTCCGAGCGCGTATGGGCAAGCCTGGCGGCCTCACGGTCGCCGCGCGCGTACAGGAGTTCGCCCACGTCGAAGATGTCCCTCGTCCGTTCCGGGGTGGGGACGCGCTCCGGCTTCATGGCGCATGAAGGAGGAGTCCTCGAAAATGAAACCGTCGGAACGCCTGCCGCTAGCCGAGATGCTTGCCGTCCGAAATCGGCGCGGCGGCGGGGGAGTTCGCCCTGGCGGTCCCGGGGAGCGAGTTCCCCGAGCTGTTTTAAGAGCTTCCGGGCCTCGGGCATGCCCCGGCCGGACAGGTGCACGGGGCCATCAGGCGGCACCCGGCCGTATCCCGACATGCCTGCCAGCCTCCTCGCCAGGCGTTCCGTCGCCGCGAGCGAGTCCGGGGGGCCTGTCGCCCGCGAGGCGCGCCGAACTCTCCGACGCCCCGCGAAGGAGGTTCAGCGCTTCGGGCTCGGCCCGCTTCCCGCCCGCGTCCCAGAGCTCGGCGCCCAGGAGCGACTTCAGCGCCGGGGCTTCGCGGGACTCCGGGCCGGGCCCGCCGGGGCCCTCCGCCGCGTCGAGCCGCGGCCTTAGTTCAGGGGCGGAGGGGAAAGGGTCCGCGCCGGGGGCGGGCAGGCGTCCCGGATATATTGCCTCCCCGAGCGGGCTGGAGGGAGGCGGGGCGTTACGGCAGCCTCCTCAGGACGCTATGAGCCGCAGGCTGCTTTCGAGGGTTTCCCTTGCGGAGGCGAGCCCCGCGCCCCTTGCTGCCATCCAGTCCCCGGGACCGGAGCGGCGCGCGTTTCGGGTCCCCCCCCCCGCTACCGCCGGGAGTTCCCGGCCGGGGCGAGAGGCATAGGCGGCCTCGAGGCCTACGGTCCCCGCGCCGCCTGCGACGGGGCGCGGGGCCTGAAAGCCTCCGCGGGCGCCTTGCCGAGGGCTTGGGTGTCGACCAGTGGCTCTGACTGGAAGTCAGCCAGGCATCTGGCGGAACGTGAGAGTGCCTCCAAGGTCCATGGGTCGTCCGGCCCGAAAAGCATCAAGCCCATGGCCGCCGCGTCGTCCGAAATGTGGGCCGCGTTGACGAGTTCCCGCCTTAAACGTTTTGGCCGCCGCGTGGCCTTGGTTGCCCGGGAAGCAGGCTATGGATGGAGGGGTAGCGCCGTTCCGGCGTGGCTGCGGGAGAGGGGGGCCAGGAGGGCTGGCTCCCGATCCCGGTCAGTGGGGAAGCGCGCTTGGAAAGCCTATCGGCGCGCGGGCCGCGCGCCGGGCGACGCGGGCGGTCCGGAATTCACCTGAGGGGCCGGTTTCGCCGCCGGAGAGCCCCGGCGTCTCAGTCATACAATGCCCGGGCGGCCCTGGCGCCTTGCGGGAGGGCGCGCCCGCGTCCGGAGCAAGCGAAAGCGGCAGGCCTGTCGGGGGCCGTTCCGGGGGCGTCCGGCCGACGTCGGCCCCAGCCGTCAACGCGGACGTTTTTTCAGCCCTTAACCCGCCCGCGCCTGGGCTGAGGGAGCGTGACGCACGGCGCCGATGATAATGTTGCCGCGCGGAGTATTATGCCTGCGGCGGGGTTCAGGGCCTCCCCCCCCTTTACCACCCCTCAGCCCTGAAGTCCTTTTGCCGATATTTGGGGCCATGGCTGGCAAGGCCGTCCAGATGCGCGGCGTTGACTGCGCGCCGGCAGTCGGAGATAATTGGGACGGAAATAATCCCATTCGGCCTTCCAGGGATTTTACGGGAACTCAATAATATAATTGGTTCCCGTTATGCCCCAAAGGTATCCATTGGAACCGATTTTGCTATACGTGTCCGCAGGGCCGCCGGCCCGGGGAGCTCCCGGGCGGGCGATTCCGGCAGCCTCCCGACGCTCAAGGGGCGGCTCCGATTTCGAGGCAGCCCCCCGGCCCCGGGGACGCCTCCCTGTGGTGAACGACATGAAGACCTTCAGAAACGGCCCGGTACTCCCGGCGGCCATGCTGGCGGTTGCGGCGGCGGCTCTCCTCGCGTTGTCCGGATGCGGCGGGAAGAGGGCGAGGGTGCAGCAGCTCGCCAAGTCCGTGGCCGCATCCGCCGAGAAGTACGTAGGCACCCCCTACAAAAGCGGCGGCAGATCCCCCAAGGGATTCGACTGCAGCGGGCTGGCCTGGTTCGTGTACCGCCAGCACGGCATCGAGCTCCCCGACTCCTCGCTGAAGCAGTCCCGGTCCGGGACCAAGATCGACCGCGAAGAGCTGGTCCCGGGAGATCTCGTCTTCTTCCGCTCGGGCCGGACGGTCGACCACGTCGGCGTATACGTGGGCGGCGGCTACATGGTCCACGCGCCCGGGGCGGGCAAGAAGGTCCGCCGCGCCAATTTGGAGGACAAGTACTACCGGCAGCACTTCGTGACCGCCAGGCGCTACATCTGACCGGGGGCGGCGGGGGGCGGCGCTTCCCGCCGTCCCGCCGCCAGGAACCGCGAGGGTCCGGAAACTG
>JAIRZX010000180.1 GCA_031267005.1 Deltaproteobacteria bacterium | reverse complement strand
GGGGAAGCGGGAGACGCCCCTGTCGCGGCCCAGGTGGAGCGCCGTGGGCTTCGCCTTCCTGGCCCTGGGCGTGGCCTCGCTCCAGATATTCCTGGACCTGGGCAAGGACCGGGGCTGGTTCGGGTCGCCCCTCATAACGGCCCTGGGCTGCTCCGCCGCCGTCTTCCTGGCCCTCCTCGTCTGCTGGGAACTCAAGACCGACTCGCCGCTCCTGGACCTGGGCCTCTTCAGGCACCGCAACTTCACCGTGGGCGTCACGCTCATCAGCCTCGGGATGATGCTGTACCTGGGGAGCGTGGTCCTCCTGCCCCTGCTCCTCCAGACCCGCTTCGGCTACACCGCCACCTGGGCTGGCATAGCCTCGGCGCCCGTCGGCCTCATACCGGTCTTCTGCACCCCCTTCGTGGCGAAGCTCATCAAGAAGGCGGATCTGAGAGCCATCATCATCGCGAGCTTCGTCATATTCGCCTTCTGCATGGAGATGCGGACCCGCTTCGCCCCGGGGGCGGACCTGGCTTTCGTGGTCGTCCCCCAGGCCATACAGGGGGCCGCCCTGGCCATGTTCTTCGTGCCCATAACCACCCTCGCCTTCATAGGCGTGTCCCCCGCCCGCATGGCGGGGGCCTCGGGGCTGTTCAGCTGCATAAGGACCCTTTTCACGGCCATAGGCACTTCGGCCGTGACCACCTTGTGGGAACGCCGGGAGGCCGTGCACCAGGCCAGGCTCCAGTCCTACATAGACGGCGTGAACCCGGCGGCCGGCGACGCGCTCTCCGGGCTCGCCTCGGCCGGCATGGGCCAGAGCGAGGCGCTGGCCTTCCTGTCGGGGCAGATAGCCACCCAGTCCTTCATCATATCCGCGGGGGAGATTTACAGGCTGATATCCCTGTGCTTCCTGGCCATGATAGTGATAACGCTCTTCGCGAAGCCAGAGGACATTTGAAGGCGGCAGCGGGCGCAGGGGGGGCGCCATGAACCGGCTTGCCTGGGGGAAGCGAGGCACGGGCGCCCGGGCGCCGGCCCCGCCAACGCGGGCCGCAGCCAGCTCCGGTCCCGGCCGGGGCAGACACTCAAGATGACCTGCAGGCGCATTTAACGGAACTGGGGTCCCTCTCCAATCTCCCGTCGGGGCCTATCAGACACCTGAACCCGCACTGTTCGCAGGCCGGGGCCAGGCCGCAGCCCCCGAAGACCGGGCTCGCGGGAATAGCGGGGGCGCCGCCCGGAACTCCCGTCGCGGACGACGCGGCCGGTTCCGCCGCAACCCTCCCCCGCCGAAGCTGGCCCGTTTGGCGTGATGCCGAGGGCCAGGCGGCAGCGGGGCTCCGCCGCCCGGCCGCCGTCGCGGCTGCCGGAGCCCCGCTTGACGTCCGGCGACCCCGCCACGTCCAGCCCGCCGCCGCTAACGAAGGGCGCTCCTATAGCCAGGGGACCCGTTCCCTTTCCGTCTGGCCATATGGGTCCCCTGGCCCCCCCCCCGCCCGCCGGGTACCAGTGCGGAAGCGGGGAAACTGGCTTCGTAAGGCCGCGCTGGCGCTCTCTTTGGCGGATTCAGGAAGGGGGAAAGGCGGGCGGAAGAATTGGAGGGGTTTCCCCCGGGCGATCTCGGAGCCCGGCGGCGAGCCGCCGACGCGGAGGGCGGCCCCGCAGGCTGGCGTCTGAAGGAAAAGGCGCCGGAACGGTTGGAAAAATCGCGGCAAAGGCAATTATGACTTCACAGGAAAATAAGTTCTTCTGGACCGTGTTGTAATTCGCCATGGCAACAACTCGGCAAAAATTGGTCTTTGATGGCTGAAACTGGCGAAATGTCCGCGCTGGGCACATAACCAGGCGCTTGGGACAACGCCCAATAAAGAAGCGTTTTGCCGTAGCGTAGTTCAACCCGAATTTTTCCGCACTGGCATCAATTACGGCGTCCCAGAGGTTTGGGCGCGGAGCGTTATCCCAGGTTCTTCCGGCGCTTCGGAAAGCTCTCCAGGTTTCGCTATGCGGCTTCAATGGAATTTCCGCGATATTCCTTTCGCGATATTCCATGTGTTTTCAGTTGGGGTATTCAAACAGACTTGACGGCCGTTTAAGGGATTCCGGCCTTGCGCCAGCCGGACGGGCCGCTCCGCTTAACGAACGCTTCCGGACCGGCGGAATGCGCATGTCCGAACCGGAACGCCGTATTTGCCCTGAACCCGGCTCGAACGCCTTCTGTCTTATCCCGCCTTGTAAAACAGAAAAAAAGGTGTTGATGGAAAGTCCATGGCGTGATATGATTAAGGAAATTTGCTATAAAACGTTATCATAGCAAAAGGCCCGACAGGCGAAAGGAAAACCCCATGCCCGAGAAGTTGCCCGTCCTTCCCGCCGGGCAGGCTTTTTTTGAAGACCTGAGGCAGGAAAATGCCGTCTACGTAGACAAGTCGGCGTATCTCCCGAAGTTGCGGGAGAGGGGAAAGTTTATCTTTTGCGCGCGGCCCCGCCGTTTCGGCAAATCGCTTACGGTAAGTTCCCTCGACGCGTTTTACTCAGGCAGGGTTGATCTTTTCCAGGGCCTCGCCGTCGAGGAACGCATGTCATCCCCCGCTTTCGTCCCCCGCCCGGTCATCAGGCTGGACATGTCCGACGTAGCGGAAAGCGACAGCAAAAAAATTTTAAAAAGAAACATCATTGATATTCTTGATCATAACGCCGAGCGCCACCATGTTTCATTGCGGGGAGCTGATTATGCCAATGCCTTGAAATATCTTCTTATTGACGTCCGCAAAGCGAGCGGTAAAAAAGTAGCTCTCCTGGTTGACGAGTACGACGCTCCAGTCATCAGGCTTGCCGAGAAGGATAAATTGATATACAACGCGAAATTACTTGCCGATACGCGGAGCGTCATCCAGAATTTTTATTCAATCATCAAAACCGCCGAAGAAAATATCGAATTCGCCTTCATCACCGGGTGCACAAAATTTTCAGGGATGGGCGTGTTTTCCATGCTCAACAACCTGGTAGACATTTCCCTCGAGGAGGATTTCGCCGCGTTCATGGGATACACCCATGAGGAGCTGGAGAGTTATTTCGCCCCCTTTATAGCATTACTTGGTGACTTTAAATGATTCCATCTACGAGGTAAGGCTCAGGGGTAGTTTCTCCCTGAACTCTACCCACCACCACCACCACCCCCCCCGCCACCACCGCCATAAGTGCCGGCGCGCGCGGCCGCCGGCCCCAGCCGCCCCCCCGGGCCGGGGAGGGGGGGGG
>JAIRZX010000481.1 GCA_031267005.1 Deltaproteobacteria bacterium | reverse complement strand
CGCCTGCCCGAAGATCGACTCCAGCCTGACACAGGACCGCCCCTCCTTGAACCCGCGATCTGAAATGCGGAATCAAAGCCATTTGCGTTTGGCTTGGCTTGGGTTGGCTTGGGTTGGCTTGGCTTGGCTTGGCTTGGGTTGGGTTGGCTTGGTTTGCCGACACTCTCTGGGTTGCCAATGCGGGCGGATGAGAGAGGGAGGTTTCCGCAGCGGAACCAAAGGTCGCCGCGAACTGGCCGAAACCCGCGTCCTGGCCGCACTCGCTGTCCTCGCGGTTAAAGAAAGACCAGCGGGGGCCTCGCTATGCCGCCGTAAGAGACGACTATGACATGGACCCGGACGAGCCGGCGCTCCTTAACAAGGCGGACGGCGGCGGGCAGACTCTTCCCGAGGTTGCCTCCGCGGCCTCTGCGGCTTCCTGGCAGCCGGGCACCGCGCCTCTCCCGCCTTGTCCCCGCCGGGAAGCCGGAGATCTGAAGAGACGGCACGCGCCGTCTCGGGAGCCTCCCGGAGGCGGGTAGGGCCGGTTACCGTAACGGAGCGTGAAGGCGCGTAACGGCGCGGGAGGGCCCAGGCAGGCCAGCGGCTGCCTCAGGCGCGGGGCTTCCCCGGCTTCAGGCCCCTGCGGGGGCCTCCCCGTCCAGTTCGCCGGCCGCGCCGTCCCCGGTGACGGCGCAGGCGGGCCCGTCGGACCCGCCGGGCGCCTCGGAGCCGTTTCCGCCGGTGGCCTCGGGAGGGGCGGGGGGGAGGGTGATGGTGACCTGGGCCCCTCCGCCCTCGCGGTTGGAGAGCGTAACGGTGCCCTTGTGCGCGTCCACGAGCTTTTTCACGTAAGGGAGCCCCAGCCCGCTGCCCTTGGCCTTGGAGGTGAAGTGGGGCTGGAAGGGCATGGCCAGCTGGGCCTCGGAAAAGCCCGGGCCGTTGTCCATGAGGGTCACCACCGCGCCCCCGTCCGGGCTCGCGGCGAGGGTCGCCTCCACGCGGCCGGGCCGCTCGGGGGGGTTGGAGTTGACGGCCTGTACGGCGTTCAGGAACAGGTTCAAAAAGCCCTCCGAGAGCTTGCCCTCGTCGGCCATAGCCGCAACCGGCCGAGCCGGCAGGGTCAGCTCCAGTGCGGCCCCTCCCCAGTCGGGGTCCAGGGCCACGAAGTCCCGGAGCTGGCCCAGGAGCCAGCCCATGTCCACGCGCCGGGCCTCTATCTGGGCGGGCCGGGCGTAGTCCAGGACCTCTGTCACGGTCTGGTCGAGGCGGCGCACGGAGCGGGCAATCCTGTCCGGCGCCTCGGTGAAGAAGGGGTCCAGCCCGTCCTCGGCGGCCTTGGCGCGCAGGTGCTGGGCGAGCCCCAGGATGGAGGAGAGCGGGTTCCTTATCTCGTGCGCCACGAGGCGGGCCATGTTCCCCAGCCCGGCCATGCGCTCCTTTTCGGCGAGCTGCTCGCGGAGCTGGACTATGTGGCCCACGTCCGTCATGAGCACCAGCCTGCCGGCCTCTTCCCCCGCGTGGTCCTGGAAGGGGCCGGCGGAGACGGAGACCAGCGCCTTGTTGCCGCCCCGGAAGGCCACCTCCCGCTCCTGGCCCTTCAAGGCGCAGTCGTAGGGCACGGCCCCGGAACTCAGATCGGCGAGCCCCCGGCCCAGGATGTCCTTCCGCTCGAGCCCCGAAATCATTTCGGCGGCCCGGTTCGCGAGGATGACCTTGCCGTCCCTGTCGGTCAGGAAAAGGCCGGAGCTGATGCGGGCCACGATTTCCTCCGCCCTGGCCTCCACGTCACGCTCCCGGTCGCGGGAGAGCTTCCAGTTGTGGGCCCACAGGAGCATCAGCACCAGCGCCAGCCAGGCCACGGAGGTCACGACGGTGACGAAGACGCTCTGGCGCCCCGCCGAACCCTCGGCCTCGTCGAATTCCGCCATGTCGAAGCCCACCCAGAAGTAATAGGTCGATCTTGGGCTGGAAGAACTCGGCACCGCCTTCCTCTGCAAAGGCTGGTCCCTCAGTTCCACGTTCCTCTCGTTGGGGGTGGGGGCCCCGGCTGGCCCGGAGCTTGCAACCGCCGCGCCGGCGCCTGACTGGGGGCTTTCAGTGGGACCGGAGCCCGCCTCCCCGGCCTCGCCCGCGCCGGCCCCCTCCGCAGACCCTCCGGCCACCTCCGCGTGAACAGCGGAGCCGGCCGCCTGGCCTCCCGGCTCAGCCGCCTGGTTTCCGGCCTCCCCTGAAGAGGAGTCGGTCGCCGCAGGTGCGTCCCTCTCCCCAGCCGCCCCGGTTGCCGGGGTGGGGGACGGCCTGGCCTGGGGCCTCAGCGGCGGGCGCCTTGGCGGGAGCCCCGGGCGGGCAGCCGGCTTCATGCTGTAAGGGAGCGGGCGGTACACCCAAAATACCGTCTTCCCCGCGTCCTCGGTGATCCGCCACATCGGCCCCGTCCTGTCGAAGTCCTCCGGGGGCACGGGATCCCGGAAGGCGTCGTCCCCGAGCCCGGCGTCCGAGGAGCCGGCCTTCACGTCCCCGTTCAGGTCGGTGAGTACTATGTAAGCGGCCTCGCCCGCCTCGGCTATCTCCCTCAGGTCGGCGGTCATGGTCTCGGCGGTGTCCCTGCCCGCGAGGAACTGGAAGGCGGCGGTCCCCAGCGTCCGGATCATCACCTCCCCCTTCTGGAGGTAGAACTTTTCCAGGAGCCTCCTCTGCCTCCCGGCGTCGCTCCTTATCGTCGCGAACGACCAGATAAGCGCCACCGCGGCTATCACGGCGATGAGCCACCAAGGGGTCTTGAAGATGGTCGGGGCCTTGGGGGCCTCTTGGCCGGATGTCATGGGCAGCCTCCGGGGCTTTGGAAGGTGGAAGGGGAAGGCAGGAACCGGGCGAACGGTTCAGTCGACGGGCCGCCGTTAGGCTGCAACGTTGGTGGGCGGCGGACGGGCCGCCGGGAGGCGACGGCAGCCTTGGGGCCGGCCGGAGGTCCGACGAGGGGCGACGGGCGGCTTGTGGGCGGCGTCAGGGAGGAGCCGGCTGCCTATAGTTGTAGGCAGCCTGTCTGGCCGCGGGAAATGGCGCGGACGGCGGTCTGGCCGCAGGAATGTGAGAGGGCAAACGCAAGGACGGAACGGCTGTCGGGAAGGGCGTGCATGGCGCAATAAGGCGATGAAATTTTAGCAAAGCCTGCGCCAGATGCAAAGGAGAGGCGGCCAAGGCCCTCAAGGCGCTTCGGGGGATTTCCGTCCCGACGAGGTATGGCTTGCCCGCCCCGTCGGCCCCGGTCGGAGGAGAGGAGGGCCCGAGCCGAGCCTGCCCTCTTTTCCGAAACTGGGTATCCGTTCACGGACTCAAGGAGGGGGCATCCCGTGTCAGGATGGAGTCGATCTCCAGGCAGGCGGGAGGCTGTCCTGGGGGAAGGGGTGGCTTCATGTCGGAGGCGAGAGGCATCCTGGGGGAGGGGATGGAGTTCCCGGTGGTGGTAGTGTGTCCTGAGCGAGTGGGAGGCAGTCCAGGGGCAGGGCCCGAGACGTGGGGTGGAGGCGGTCGTCAACCCTGTGAACGGATACTCGTCTCGCGGGCCAAGTCCGGGTTCAGACAGCCACCCGTCCTCCCCGCGGTCGTTGCGTATGTTTGCATGGCGGCTGGAATCGCCTTAAAGGAAATTCCCCGCGGCCGCCCTGTTCCCCTGTTCCCCCGTGACCCAGTTTTCCGGGTCCTTCCCTTCCGGCTCCTCTCGTCTTCGGGCCTTCTCCAGTCCCCCCTCGCTCAGGCCTTCTCCCTTCCGGAACCTTAGGCCAGCCCACCCCGGACGAGCACTCCGTTCGCGGGGGGTGCGTCGGGCCAAATCCCAGGCTGGCGGAAAGCGACCTCCCTAACTGGCCAGGCCCGCCCGTGACGTGCCCGCCTCCCCCTCCCGTCCATATCTGTTTTTTACGCCCCGGTCCATGAACCGCGGATGGCTGCATAATGTACGCCCTTGGGTAGGCTACCCAAGAAAACGTTCAGTGATACATGCCCGCGCAGCGGAGCGGCCCTTGAAAGCCGCGCCATGCCGCAACGCAGCATGCAGCGGCCTCCCCGGCGCAGAAGCGCCGTAATGCCTTTCACGCGAAAGGCCTATTCCGCCGTCCCCCTTCGCCGGGCTTGCCTTCGCCCGGGAAGGTCGCCTGTCATTCCCGCGGACGGGCATTTCAAATTATGCCAAGGGACTCGGAGAAAAAAATCCAGTGGAGAGGAGGAAATTGCTGAAATTTCTTGACAAAGCAGTTTTGCCGTGCTAACCTCAATTCACTCACGCATGAAAATAGGTGTGTCTGGAGCTATGGGCAACCGGTTCCCTCCCTCGGGGCGGGCGGAACGTTCAGCCGGGTTGCCTTTCGTCCCCCCGCGGGAAGGGAGGGCGACCGCCCCGATTTCTTCCGTCCCCCGGCTGTCCGCTTCTGCGGTCGCCTCCGGGGCTGGCTTCAACTCAGCGACCAGCAGGCCGCCCGGAGGGCCGTCTTCCGCCCGCCCCTTACGGACGCGGCTTCTCCGGAGGGAATCGGGGGGTCCTTCGCCCCAGAATCCGGGATGGAAAAAAATCTGGGCTTGGGCCGTTTTCCCCATTGACAAAATCAAAGTAGTGATTATACAATATGTAGTACCCATTCCTTTAAAAGGCACTTGCC
>JAIRZX010000453.1 GCA_031267005.1 Deltaproteobacteria bacterium | reverse complement strand
ACTGAGAGCGGCGCTCCTTGAGGGGCATCCGGTCATTGGCATAGAATTGGAGCCTGAGAGTTTCCGGAACGCGGAAACGTTGATCAGGGATCCGATCTAGCCTCTCCTGATACCTTTTGAGGGCATGAATAATGGATAAAAGGTAAGATATGCGTCCTGGCCCTCCACCGTGCTCTGGAGAGGTCGAACCTGGACAAGGCCAGGCTGAGGGAGTTCTACGCGGGGGGGGCGGAGTGAGGCGCCAACAAGGGCGCCAAGACAGGGGCTGCCGGAACCTTTGACGTAATGGATAACGGATGGAATCCGGCCCGGTTGCCAGATATACTATATGGGGTAACGTCTATTGAGATGAGGATAGCTCGAATCCTCAGATGCTTCCGAAGAGCTTCCATGCTCGAACCGGTTTTCGCTGTCTCTAGAGGGATGCTAGGCGTGAAACATTCTTCACAGGTTTTTTTGCACGAACATCAAAGGAGGGAAGGAGGGAAGGAGGATAAAAAGGCGGTCGATGGGCGGGGAGGATTGTTGCGTGTGGGAGGCAGGTTCAAGGGAAGGCGGGCGACCGGGCGGAAGTCCGGTCCGACACCGGTCGGGAGGCGGTGGGCGAGCCCTGGCGGCTGGGGTGGCCGGACGGGTGCGGGGCGGTAATGTGGCGGGGTGGGCGGGGGCAGGCGAAGGCCCGCTCGGGTCGCTTGGCGTCGGCCAGCGGCTTCAGGCCTCGACCGGGCCCGGGACTGCCGGGGGGCCGCCCGGGGCCGCAGCGTCGGCGGACATTAACGGGTTTCTGGAGACGTGGGCCTTTCCGCGGTCCGCGGGCGGTTCGGGCTTCGCCCGGCCGGAACCCTTCCCCGCTTCCCCCCCGCCGGGCCCAGCAACGCCGCCGCCGGGGCGGAAAAGCAAGAAATAACTGGCGGCGAAGAAGGCCAGGAAGAGGATGGAGGCCACGAAGACCACGCGGTAGGTCGAGAACATGCCGGCGAGCCCCCCCATCACCACCGAACCCGCTCCCATGCCGAAGTCGAAGGCCACGAAAAAGTACGCGGAGGCAGTGGTCCTGCGCTCGGCGGGGACCGAAGTGAGCGCCAGGGTCTGGAGGGAGGGGAACAGCGCGCCGGCGCCCAGGCCGTACATCACCGCCGCAGTGTCCATGAGGGCCCTTCCGGGGACCATGAGTATGGAGACGACGGAAAAGGCGACGAGCGCCACCGAGGGCGGTATCACGTAGAAGTGCCCCTTGCGGTCGAAGAGCCTCCCCGCCCAGACCCTGGAGATCAAGGTGCCTAACGTGGATACCACGAAGAACTCGGCGGCGGAGGGCATGCCCCGTTCCGCCGCGTAGACCGCGAGGTAGGTGACGATGGCCGAAATTGAGACCCCGTAGACCAGCATCAGGAAGGAGGGCGGCACGGCAGCCCATTCCACCCGGCGCCTTCCGCGCGGCCCGGGAGGGGGGGCGCAGGCGGGCGCGGCGGCCTTCAAGGCGAGTTCCGCGTTCGCCTCGGCGGCCGCGAGGACGGACGGGGGAGGTGCCCCGGCCCCTCCACGGGCCAGGCCGTCGCCGGGCCGCGCTTGGGGCCCCGCAGGGCTGTGTTCCCCCGCCCTGGGGCAAGGGAAGGCGATTTTGGGAAGGAGCAGGCTCACGAGGCCGGCCGCCAGGCAGCACGCGGACGCCGACGCGAACATGAACACGTAGCCGTGAACCTCTGCGGCGTACAGCCCCGAGTAGGGGCCTATGGCCAGGGCCACCGTGGCCCCGAGCCCCAAATAGCCAAGCCCTTCCCCCATCCGAGAGGGAGGTATGGTCTGGGAGGCGAGCGAGACCAGGAGGGTGGAGGTGAGCCCGAAGCCCAGGCCCTGGAGAAGGCGGGCGGATACGTAGGAAGGGATGGAGTCGTGGAGGAAGTAGACCAGGGTCCCCGCCGCGCACAGGAAGAGGCCCAGCCTGGCGGTCACGACCGCCCCGAAGATCGCGGACAGCCTGCCTGCGGTGACGCGGGCCGTTATCGCGGAAACGGTGAACGACCCGAAGACGATGCCTATCTCCTGCTCGGAGAGCCCCGCGCCCTCCAGGAACAGGGGCAGGGTCGGGAGGAGCATGTTGAAGCCCATGAAGACGCACAGGTTGATGAACAGGAACGTGACGAAAGTTCCGGTCCACAGCGGCGGCTTGGAAATGGCGTCCAGCTCGTGGGCGGGGAGGGAGGCGGCTTTCGCCTTCGGCGGTTCTGAGGGCATGTAGGCCTTTTCGGCGGGACGGCTTGGCGGCCGAGGGCCGCTCGGCGTCGGCGGGACGCAGTGGCGTGCGCTTGGAGGTGGCGGCCCCCGCCGTCCGGCGCGGGGCGCGGGCGCTGCCGGCCGCAAGGCACTGGGGTGGCCAGCGGGCGGTCCGCAGGGGGCAGGGGGACGTCGGCGTAAAAAAGAGTTGCCCCCCAAGCCCTGGTCGGGGCTCGGGGGGTGCGTTTCCAAGGTTGCGGACCGGAGGCGCGGGGCCGCCCGTGGCCGATTATCGGGGTTCCGGAGGAAGCGTCCGTCCGCGCCTGCTCCTTTGAGGGGCAGGGGCGCGCGGGGCGGCCCGGCGCGGGGTTCCGAGGCGGGCAACCCAGGAAAGGGGCCGCGCCAAAGCGCATTATGCCATATTCGGGCCTCCGGCGTGCCGAAAATAATCCCCCCGTCCGTTCAGGAGGGAGGGGCGGACGGGCGGGAGGGACGATGGAAGGGGGAAGGCGATGGAAGGGA